>JAGPDK010000635.1 GCA_018057605.1 Kofleriaceae bacterium
GTAGGACAACCCGTGAGCAATAAGCTGGTCGCCAAAGCGAGTAGGTAGGATTGAATGGAATGCACAGTGGTGTTGGTTCCCTCGCGCTACGATACACTAAAACCACGTACAGTTTGCATTCGCTGACGTTCGCAGGCTAGGATCTGTTGGTGCATGACGGGGATGCTCAGGTATTTCTGCTGGCGATGCAAAACCGGCTGCAGGCCGACCCACGCCTCGCACTTGGCCTTGCACCCACTGCCAATGCTGCCGAAGCCCGAACCGCATTCTTGACGCTGACCAAACAATATCATCCGATCAAATTTGCCCGGTGTGACGCTGCCGTCCAGCGGCTTGCCAATGAGGTATTTTTGCTGTTGCGGGAAGCCCACGACGCAGTGGTGAAAAATGCCCGCAGTGCGAGCGGCACCGGACCCGCGGTCGGGCGCGCACCAACGCCGCGAACAACACAAAACGTCACCGTGCCCGGCGTCACCGTGCCGCGCACCATCAGCCCGCCCAATTCACAATCTCCGACGATCCCTGCAGCTCCCGGGCAGGTAGCAAAAGTCGCTGCGCCTGCGGCAAAACCCGCCGCGCCGCCGGCTGCGACCGCGCGACCGGCACCAACCAAACTGCAGCCGGCACCAGCCACAACGGCCAAGCCATCGGTACCCAAGCCATTGCTAACCACCCCATCGATACCAGCATCGATGCCAGCATCGACACCGGCACTATCGAACGTCACGTTTCGTCACGCGCCGACGCCGGCGTCCCCGATTACACCGAGTACCGTCGACGAATCGGAGTTGTTTACCAAAGGCAAAGAACTGCTGCGGCACAAACAATGGCATGAAGCCCGCGATGTGTTCGTTGCACTCACGCGGCAAAACAACGTCGAATCAGCCTACCAGGCGATGCTCGCGTTAGCCCGCGGCCGTATCGACCAAGCCGATGGCAACCTCGAAGGCGCTCGAACGCAATACGCGCTGGCGCTGCAACTTGAACCAGCGTTTACCGCAGCGGCAACCGCACTCGACGAAATAGGCCCGGCAGAGTCAAAAACGTCCTTGTGGGCCAAATTGCGCGGCAAATAACCTAACAACCCGGCCGGCTCAAATAAAGTACGCATCTGACCTAGCCGTGACACCCCAATTGCGCCGTAAAGTTTGTATAACGTAGGCAATCATGGGGCGCATTGTCGGCATTGACTTGGGCACTACCAATTCGTGCATTGCGGTGCTCGAAGCCGGTGAGCCTGTCGTAATTCACAACCAGGAAGGCGGCCGCACAACACCATCGATGGTTTCGTGGTCGAGTGAAAATGATGTTGTGGTTGGTGCCGCCTCGAAACGCCAAATGGTCACGAACCCGAAGCGCACCGTGTTTGGCATCAAGCGGTTGCTTGGACGGCGGGCCACAGATCAAGATATTCAGAAGATGGCAGGGGCCCTGCCATATAAAATAGTGGCAGCTAAAAACGGCGATGCCTGGATTGAAATCGACGGCGTGCGTCACTCGGCGCAAGAAACATCCGCCCACATCTTGGCCAAGCTAAAACGTGTCGCCGAAGACTACTTGGGCGAACCCGTCACTGAAGCGGTGGTCACCGTGCCGGCGTATTTTGACGACGTGCAGCGGCAGGCCACGAAGGACGCTGGCGCGATTGCTGGGTTAACTGTGCGTGCCATCCTCAACGAACCAACCGCGGCGGCGTTGGCCTATGGCGTTCACCATCAACAAAATCAGCGACTCGCGGTTTTTGATCTGGGCGGCGGCACGTTTGATATCTCGATTTTAGCGATCGAAAATGGCGTATTTGAAGTACTCGCAACCTCAGGTGACACCACCCTCGGTGGCGACGATTTCGACCGCGTAATTATTGATATGTTGATGGCAGGCTTCCAAGCCGACAACGGCATCGATCTATCCACGGATGCGGTGGCCCTGCAGCGCCTCAAAGAAGCGGCCGAACGCGCAAAAATTGAACTTTCTTCAACAATGACCACGGACGTCAACTTGCCGTTTATTGCGGTCGGGCCCAATGGCACGTTGCATCTGTTGCGCGAACTCGACCGTGGCAGCGTTGAACGGAGTTGTCGATCGCTGTTGGACCGTTTAGCCCGACCATGTGAACGAGCGCTAGCCGACGCGCATTGCCAAGCCGAGGACATCCACCAAGTGTTATTGGTTGGCGGCATGACCCGAATGCCAGCCGTACAGGAGCGCGCTTTGGCCATTTTTGGACGCCCCGCGTCTAAGGGCGTCAATCCGGACGAAATTGTAGCGATGGGGGCGGCGGTCCATTCTGGCATCATGGGCGGTGAGTTGCAGGAAGTGGTTTTACTGGATGTGACGCCGCACAACATGGGGGTGCGCGTCGCCGGCGACCGGATGTCCGTGGTCATTCCAGCCAACACCAGCATTCCAACCCGTGCCAAAAAGATTTTCGCAACCACCGAAGATCAGCAGACATTTGTATCGATTGAAGTACATCAAGGCGAGCATGAAGCGGCTTCACAGAACCGCCGTTTGGGCCGGTTTATTCTTGGCGATTTGCGCGCGGCGCCACGCGGCGCCACCAAGGTTGAAGTGTCGTTTACGATGGATGCCGATGGCATCTTAGAAGTCTCAGCGACCGAAATTGGCAGCCAAAAAGCGGCCACGGTGACCATCGAAGCCGCGAGCGGATTGACGGCCGAAGAAATTTCACGGCTCGGCGGAACGATGGTTCGCATTAATCAATTGCGCTAACAAGTCCGCATAATTCGAACACCGCGCGGCGCAGGGTGCTGGCGCCAAGCCGCGCTTGGCGCGCATCCAACCAGCGCCAACCAACGCCGACGCATGAGCCAACGCGCAGACCGCTACAGCCAATCATGTAGGCGCCAATGCAAACTCCTAACCGTTCAGGATAGCAGGGCTATCCGTATATCACGTCGCATAATCTATCTTATGTCAACCAATCCACGCGAGGCGCACGGACTAGGGT
>JAGPDK010000162.1 GCA_018057605.1 Kofleriaceae bacterium
GGCCCACCACCGCGCAAACTTGATCAACGGCGAACCTTGCCCACTGTGCGGGGCGTGCACGCACCCGTGGGCCAAACGCGATGCAATCGACGACGCAATCGTGACGCAGCAGGGCCGTATCGATCAATTGGCAACCCAGCAGCAAACGCAACAGGCACATCGCAACCAGCTCGACGCAATGCAGCGCGTGGCCCACGTGGAATCCCAACGGCTCATCAAACAGCTCGATGAACTGCAAGCCACCATTGGTATGCTGACCCAACAATGGTCCGCCGCACATGTTGAACTGGATCTGTTGCAATGTATCGCGACGCCCACCGACCCGGCCGCAGCTGCTTGGCTAACCGACCAACACACGCATGCCACGACTGCGCTTCAGACCGCCCGCGCCCAACGCGAACACGCTGAACTAGCCGCCCAAGCTGCGACCGCAGCCATGGGGGTAGTGCTAACTGCCACAGCAACAGCTTCCGACTTACTAAAACGCCAAAATCAAATCGCGGTACAGCTCGCCGCGCTCAGCGTCGCGATCGCAAACGACGACGCTCGACGGGTACAGCTCGACAGCGAATTTGCGACGGGGTCGGCTACGCTTGAACCGCTGCTACTGCAATTGCAATACGCGCGCAAACTTTCAACGGCCACTGCCATCAGCACGCTGCATACACAACTTGCGGCAACCTGGCAACGCCAACAAAACGTGATGCATCAAGCCACGCGATGCGCGGCCATGTTGGCCGGCCATCGCGATGCCTGCGAAAAACAGCTTGCCGTACTTGCGCAAGCTGAGGCCGCTTTCGAAGCGGGCCAAGTGGCGGATCAAGCAGAGACCCAGCGCTGTGCGCTTGACGCCGCTACACATGGTGCGACGCTGTTGGCAGCAGCCACGGCACATCACCTAACCTTCGATGCATTGATCGCGCTGTTCACGACCTCGGCCACTGCTACCGCCGAACTTGCCCGATCGCTCGCTGCATTAGCGCAGAGCGAGCTGCGCGCCCGCGAGCTATTTGATGAACGTGAACGCGCGTGGGTCGAGCATCAACAAACTCGACCAACACTGCGGGCGGTACTCAATGACGGCAGCAACGATGAAGCGTCTCGCGTTGAGCACCTGACCACCCAAGCCAACCCGCCAACCGCCGGCGAATTAGCAGCTCAGCTAACCCGTGCACAGCTAATCGTTGACGATTTGCAGCAGCACTACGACCAACGGCGCAGCGAGTTAGCCATTGACGACGCCAACCTGGCCCGACGGCAAGAACTCATGACCCAGCTCGGTACCGCTGAACAAAGCGCAACCACCATTGCGGCCCTTGCCGAAGCGATCGGCTCGCACGATGGCAAAATCTTTCGCGCGTTCGCCCAGGGCTTAACGCTCGACGCACTGTTGGAGCAAGCCAACTATCACTTGCTTGGACTCGCGCCACGCTACGCCCTGGAACGCGTGCCCGCACAAGATCTTGAGGTTCAAGTTATCGACCGTGACATGGGCGATGAAATTCGTGGCGTAGCGAGTTTATCGGGCGGTGAAAGTTTTCTCATTTCACTAGCATTGGCACTCGGTTTGTCGGCGCTCGCAGCGCACAGCGTGCGCGTGCAATCGTTATTTATCGACGAGGGTTTCGGCACGCTTGACCCAGCCACCCTCGACACCGCGCTCGCGGTACTTGATGCGTTACAATCCAGTGGCCGGCAGGTCGGCATTATTTCGCACGTGCCCGCGATCGCCGAGCGCGTCGGCGCAACCATCCGCATCGTCAATTTGGGCGCTGGGCGCAGTCGCGTGCGAATCGATACCTTCAACGACGCCGAATAGTGCCTCGCACCCTAGTCAGCCATGCGCGCTTGCGCAGCTTGTTCGATTGCCACCGCCATCGGAATATCGAGCGCAACACTGCCTTCGTGACCGTCGCGATAGATGCCTTCGCGGCCGTCGGTGGTTGGCGGTTTAAGCTCCAGCAACGCCGCGATATCGGCATCGGTAGAGCTGCCATGCAAACAAAGCAACCCGTACGCGCTGGCAAGCTCTTCGATATTTCGGCTGCCAAAACGTGCAACGTCTTCGGGTGGCCGGGTCATGCCTGCCGCTTGCCGGCGCGCTTCAAGCCGTTCCCGCATCGCCAAGGCCACATCCTTTTCCAGCAAGTGAGGGTCACAGTACGTACCAAACGCCAACGCATTCAGATTGCCACGCAACACAGCGTGTTCGGTGCGCCGTTTGCGCCAACGCCACGAGCTAATCGACGCTGTCCCAAGGGCCACGGCTGCCAAGCCAACGAGAATCCCACCGCCACCGAGCGTAGAAAACACACAACCGATCGCACCTACCGTCCCCCACGTCCGAGCGTAGGCCGCGAGCACACTTTTGCCGCTCATCTTGATCGAGATGCCTCGCTCAGGGCCTGTCATCCACATCGACGACGTCGGGAACAGCGGCATGTAACCAGGAACGGCTAAAGAATGAGCCAAGAAAAACGCGCGAGGCGACGCGCGGTGGGTTGAATGCCGGCGACTTGTCGTCGGCCGAATGGACGGGAACGTCCCTTGTATAATAGAGGCTAACCAGCAGCTTTGACGCTTCGTCAAAGCGATGCTGGTTAGTACACATGTGCGAAACGGGTCACGGCGTGTTGGCCGCCTTGTTCATCGACCGCACCGTAGGTTCGGTGGCCGTAGATAATGATCATGCGGCAAACCTGCCTGGACGACGCGCTGCGGTCAAGCGATATACCTGCCGCCACCAGCAAAAGTGCAAGCGCTGATTGATAGGGTGTAGTCATGCCCCGTTTATCCATTGGTGAAATCGAAGCGTTGCTCGGTGATGAGTTCCCGCACGCGTCGGAATTCGCAAAGATCGTCAGCATTACCGACGACGAATTGATCGCGCGCGTCGATTTTAGGCCTGAGTTTATTCGGCCCGGCGGTAGCGTGTCAGGCCCAACCATGATGGCGCTGGCCGACACCGCAGCCTACTACCTCATCTTGGCCCACGTTGGCGCGGTGCCCCTGGCCGTCACCTCTAGCCTCAATATTCATTTCTTAGCGCGACCCACACCCGGTGATGTTGAGGCCACCGCAAGATTTTTGCGCTTGGGCCGCAAACTCGCGGTGTGTGCGGTCGATATTCGCACCGCTAACGCCGATGATATCGTGGCGCACGCAACCGTCACGTATGCGCTGCCGGCATAGGGTGCTACACCGCGCCGACCTGATGTAAATTAGTGCATGACCAAGCAAAAATTGCCCGCGCTGCCCCCAGCGCCGGGGCCACCGTCACTCAATGATTCGTATATTAGCGGCGAATTCACCGCTGCGGCGGTGCACGAATTCTTCGTCGCGTCGCAACGCATGTTCCGCGCTGCGCCATGGAGTGTGGTGCCAGAATTCGCCGCCGTCTTTGCCGTACGTAGCCCGGAACTCGGGCTGCAAGATGCCGTATTGGCAATCGTTGGCCCGCCGGCACCCAACTACGGAACCATGGTGTTTACCAGCGTCGAAGATTTTTCACGGTATCGCACGGCCGCCCGTGCCTTGACCGACGTCACGTTTACCGACGATGCCATGGCAACGATGCCAGCCTGGGTCGGCAGCGAATTTCGCCCAGGTGCTGCGATTTCCGTACGCATGCTGCACGAAATCAAAAACCACAGTTGGCCGATTGCGGGCCCGGTAGCTTTTCCCATCATCATCGCGATGACCGCCGGCGGTACACCACGCGCCACCACCGCGCAGGATGTGCGATGGATAACCGCACTTCACCATGCAGTCGCCGAAATGATCGCTGCCGAACCGCGCTTGGGATTTGCCTGGGAACCTGCCAATCCGGCGACAACGCGAACGTTGCAGGTGCAACTCGGTGCAAAAAACGTTGCCATTACGCTCACCGCGCCGCATCCTAACGTGGCACTGCCATACGCCGATGCTGCACAAGCAACTGGGGCAGATACAAGGTCAGCCAACGACGCACCGCCCCGGCCGTTCAAACCGCGCCAAGACCAACGATCCGCCACCGACATCAGCAAAGACAAAGCCAAGCGCAAAGCACAAAAAGCCGCGCGCAAAAAAAATCGGTAACAGGGTCCAGGCGCACAACACATGCGCACTCGCCCACCCCGCGACTGCTTTGAT
This sequence comes from Kofleriaceae bacterium, assembly GCA_018057605.1. Lineage (GTDB taxonomy): Bacteria > Myxococcota_A > Polyangia > Haliangiales > Haliangiaceae > JABFXX01. The sequence goes on from JAGPDK010000162.1 coordinate 4,132, forward strand.
TTCTGTTACACTGCCGCGGTCCCGTCTTACGCATGAGTACCGCTCGATCATACCTTCGCGAATTGGCCACCCTCGCGCATTCCAATGACCCAGATGTGCGGCGCCATGTCTTTCGCCAAGGGCTGGCGATGCTCGCGGCCATCAGCGAACGAGAACCGGCCCCGCTTGAAGGTATTTCCTCCGACGATGTACGGATGTCAGTGCGCCGCGCCATCGACGACGGCCTGTTTGATGATCTCACGTGGCTGTCACCCAGCGCCGCCGCTGCCGCAATCTATGAATTAGCGCAAGCCTTGCCACCAGGTGCCGAACGCCGCGAACTTGGCCGCCGCGTCCTGACCCGTTTGCGTTTTGCCGATCATGCAACCTTTGTACGCCTAGCGATTTCATTGGCGCGCACCGCTCCAAAAACGTTAAATAGCGACGCTAACTACTTTCGCGCAATTCATGTTGTCGCCAGCCCAAGCAATCAAAGCATGAGTGTCGCTGAATTATCGCTCGGCATTTTGGCGCAACCGCTCCTCACACGTTTATGGGTGCAAGAGCCGGCCATCGGCAGCCTGATCGGCCGCCATGGCAGTGCGCGCATCCTCGCGCATGCCGCCCGCGAAGCAGTGTCGCGTCATCGTGCTGGCGATCTCGGAGGGGTCGCACTGTTATCTCGACCTGCGGTGCGCGCCACCATTGCCCAACTGCTCGCCGATCGCGAAGCGCTGGTTTGGCGGTGGGCGGCTGTGGCACGCGGCCTGTTGGCCCACGTAGATTCCGAATTCGCCGACGATATCGCACGCGAACTGACAAGCAAAAACAACAGTGAACTGCGCCGCGGCACGCTGTCCGCCGTGGCCGCATTCGAGCTTGGCGGCGCGGCGATGCGCTGGTGGGACTTGGTCGTCAAACAAGCCAAAACCCAACCCGGCATTGCCCGCAGTGCCGTAATGGGGATTGTCGGGTTTGCGACGGTAGCGCCAGCCCAGGCCGATGATTTCATCATGACCTTGCTGAGCCATAGCGACACGCCGCCACACGAACTCGACCTATGCGACGCTTTGGCCGAATTGTGTCGCGATGAATCAACCGTGCTCCTGCCACGCAGTACCACCGAGGCTGCGCGGCGGATACGCAACCGTTTGCAACACGCCATTGCCAGCGGCAACCCGGCCAGCCGTGGCTTATGCGCTTCACTCTTGATTGATCTCACCAGCGCCGATCCGGCGGCACAACACGGCGTGTTACCAAGCATCGCTACAGCGCGCCACGATCTCGCACGCGGCGATATGGCAGCAGCACATCGCGCAGCCCAAAGCGCCATTGACGAACTTGCCATTGCAATTGAAACGTTAGCGCGCCCTGCCCTTGACGATTTGAGCGTCGAACACGAAGTCCGGCTGCTACGCGAACTTGATCGAGAAGTATTGTCCAACGTCACGTTGTCCGCGGTCCTGGCGGCCAGCCATGATGACGTTGCGACCAACGCAATTTTGCGCGGATCATTGCATCAGCTCGAAGCCGTACTGGTGATGCGTGAACTCGAAGACGTTGAACGTCCGTTCGAGTTGCGCTTGAGCCAGTTGCGCGCGCTGATTCGCTTACTCGATAGCGCGCCCAACGACGACGACCCATCGAATCGGATCTTGGCAATGCAACAACTGTTGCTCCGAGCTCGCGACGAAAGCTCTTCGCTGCGCCGCGCGGTCTACGTGGCCATGACGCGGGCCGCCGACGCCCTGATCCGCAGCGGCGATATTGAATTGGGCGATGTTTTGTTAGTTTGGCCTCAGGAGTTTCCACCCGACGAGGATTTCGCCATTGTGCGCGAAGCTTCGATGCTACCGGAACTCGAAGCAACGTTTTCGGCGTACGTTGGGTTGCAGCAACTGACGTGGGCTGACGCCACCGACCGCCCAGCACTGTTACAAATGTGTTCAGCGCTCGCGGCGCTCGCACAGGCCATGCCGACTGCTACTTCGCCGCGCCTCGACGGAGTACGCTCCGTGATTTCGCATCTTGCCAGCAAACTGCGCGTGCTTTGCAATGCTCGCTGCCGCGCCGAAATTACCGATGCCACCATCGATGCCTTGGGTGAAATTGCCGCGACCTTAGCCATGCGGATTGCTGGGGCACGGCAACGCCTCGGGCTCGAAGCACTTGAACTGCCGCACGGCAATCTTGAGCAAGCGCTACGCGCCGTCGGTCACACGCTAACCTTTATCCGCTCGGCGAGCGCCGACGACACCACCAAAGCTATCAACCTGAGCCTCGAACTCGAAGAACAAATCGGCATGACGATTGAGCGCGCCAACCAAGCGCTGCCGCCTGCGATTGGCAAAGCCCTAGAACGCGCGTTGCTGTTTGTTGCCCAGTTGCCGCCGGTGCTTGCGACCACATCCGAAGGAAGTGCCGAGGCGGACTCCGACGCCGAATTTGATGGTCATTTTCCGCAGTGGATGCCATTGTCGCGCCGGCTTGGCGGCTACAGCGTGTTGCGCCCCATCGGCAGTGGTGCCGCAGGTTCGGTGCTGCTTGCAGTACGCTCGGATCAAAGCAAACGCGCGGACCAGCAAACGGTCGCAGTGAAAGTTCCCGACTACGATGGTGGCGCGGCCCGCAGCATGTCCGAAGCCGAGTTCGAAGCGGTTTTTCGCGAAGAAGCTAGCGCTTTATTGTCATTGCCAGCGCATCGCCATCTCGCTGGTTTCATTACGTTTGACGCCAGTGCCAAGCCCAAACCGATCTTGGTAATGGAATACGTACGCGGCCCAAATCTCGAACATGTGATCGATTCGCGCCGGCTTGGGATGGCTCGCGTTTGTACAATTCTCGACGGTATTTTGCAGGGTCTCGAAATTATGCACGGCCATGGCTTGGCCCACTTGGACGTCAAACCACCAAATGTTGTGTTGCGCGAAGGCCGCGACGATGCAGTATTGGTCGATTTTGGACTCGCAGGCCGACGCTTGCGAACCGGTTGCGGCAGCCCGCATTACGCTGCGCGCGAAGTCTGGATCGACGCAGCGCCTGGCCAACCAGCCTTGTCTCCGTTTGCTGCAGACGTGTACGCCGTAGCGTGCATTGCCGGTGAAATGATGACCGGTGTGACCCTGGTCAATGGCGAATCCCTCGCCGAGGTCGTGGGGATTCACATGGCCGGCCATGCCGGTCGAGTCTTGGTTCCAAAACTACAAAAGGCAAAATTCGCCGATCTTGCCCAGCTGTTAACCTCTGCACTCGACCGCGATGCAAGCAAACGTCCTACGGTGCAACGGTTCCGCCGCGGCTTGGCGGCATTAGCGCCAGCCTTGATCAGCCGGCCGTGGCCGCTCGTCGATATGTAGTGTTACAACGCCAACCCTCATCGACCGAAACGCAAAAACGCCCCAATCAAGAGGCGTGAGGCGTGGGCTTACAAGCGCCGTGATGCGCGGGCTTGCGCTCAACCATGAACGAACCGAGCCTAGTAACCAGGCGCTGGTGGCGCGCCCATGGGTGCTGGACCAGGCGCTGGCGCCGGTGCCGGTGCCGGTGCCGCTTGCGGTGCGCCGTTGCATTGGTACTGCACGCGCCATTCGGTAGCGGTGCGAGTGCTTTGACCAGCTTGTTGGGTCACTGAGCCGTCCCGGTTTTGGTAGGTATCCGAACGCGCTCCGGTGTCGGTGCCGATTGGCACTTCACCTTCTTGCAGCACTTGATAGCCACCCGGGCAGTGCGCTTGCATGTCCTTGGTGGCCGCTTCCATAGCTTTACCACGATCGCCATTAAGCGCGATGGTGCCACCGTATTGTGTGCGTTGGACGTAGCGCGCCGAACCGCAGCCTGCGAGTGCAATGCTTATCAGACCGGCCACTAGACCAAGTTTCCCGAGTTTCTTCATACGTAACTGCCCTTTGTTGGAACTGACGGACGCTGTGTCAAAAATTGTAATACGGCTTTGGCTCGGCGCGCAATGGCTGCACCCATTTGCCGCTTTTTCGGCGCTAAGATGTGACTTCCCTCGCAGACTAGGCTACGCCGCGCGCCATGGACGAACATCGGGTTTTTGATCAATCGCCCGAATGGCGTGCCAAGTGCGCCGAAATGTTCGGCAACCGTCTGGCCAAAAACGCCAAACACCTGCGCAAATGGGCCAAACGTGAAGGCCTGGATTGTTACCGTGTCTACGATCAAGACATCCCTGAGGTCCCAATCGTCGTCGATTTCTATGCTGGGGCAATCGTCTTGGGCGACTACCGCATGCACGACGACGACGGCCAACGGCGCGGTGGCGACGAATGGCTCGACGACATGGCCGTAACCGCGAGCAGGGTCTTGGGAATTGCCATCAATGAGGTGTTTGTCAAAGGCCGGCAACGCTTAGCCCACCACGGCGAAGGCCAGCAATACCGTCGGTTAGCTGAAGACTCTGCGCACCGCGTAGTCCACGAAGCCGGCCACACCTTTATCGTTAATCTCAGTGATTTCGTCGACACTGGGTTATTTTTGGATCACCGGATTACCCGCGTGCGCGTCGCCAACGAAAAATTCGCTCGGCCGGTGCCGCGCATGCTGAATCTGTTTTGTTATACCGGCGCGTTTTCAATCCACGCTGCCGCCGCTGGCATGATTACCACCAGCGTCGATATGTCGCGCACGTATATGGATTGGGCGGCAGCCAACTTCGAAGAAAATCACATCGACTTGGCCGCTCATACCCTAGTGCAAAGCGACGTGCAAAAATACCTTGCTGGCGCGCACGCTGCCAACGAGCGATTCGAAGTCGCCGTCGTCGATCCGCCGACCTTCTCCAATTCCAAACGCATGGATTACACCTGGGACATCCAGCGCGATCACGGTGGCCTGTTGTCCGACGTCGCTGGCTTGATGTCGCCGGGCGGAGTGATTTGGTTTTCAACCAATCGCCGCAAGTTCAACTTAGAACTCGACAAAGAACCAGCCTTCGACGGTGCCACCGTAACCGACGAAAGCAAAGCCACGATTCCGCCCGACTTTCGCGATTCGAAAGTTCATCACGCGTATCGCATCGTGATGCCGCAAGCCAAACATTTGCGGTAACGACCGGGCCAACCGTCGCCGCGCAGCACCGTTACGTGCTCAGAGCCAAGACTGCACGTAGACTGCGCAGCACGGTTGGAGTTGCGACCACGCAACGGTGCCGTTGCTCGTCAAGCGCGCGCTGCATTGCGACCAGGTCGTTGCTTGAAGGCGCGAGCCGTGGCCGACCATGCAACATGCGCTGCAAGCGGTGCACAATCGATTCGGTGCGCGGTCGCTACCTCGAATTGTGGCCGGCGTATTGGTCGCGCACCCGCGCGCGGCTAGACCCTGATGAACTCGCGATCCCCGTCGGCAACATCACCGTCCCGCCCACGCCGCGCGAGATCTATCTGCACCCAACCGGCGAGCCTATCACGTCAAGCTGCGTCGCGACGCACCGCGTGATGAAGCGGGTACACACAAACCCCGGTCGGTTCCTAAGGTTCCTAAGTTCCTAGTGGTCGGTTCCTAATTAATGGATCCAAATTTACATGCCTGATTAAATCCACCAGCGCACGCTTGTTGATAGAGCGCCACTGCTTTGGCGGTGTCCTTCGTAACGCCGATGCCATCGTCATACAAAGTCCCAAGCTGGGCAATCCTTCATGTGGCCACCCGTACAGGCTTGCTGATAGAGCGCGGCAGCTTTTCCCGAGTCCTTGGTAACGCCGATGCCGTTCGCATACGCAATCCCAAGGTTGCAACACGCTGCCATTTCGAGATTCGTACAGGCTTGCTGAAAGCGCGCGAGGCCTTTGGCGGCATCCTGGGTAACGCCGTTGCCGTTCAAATACAAAATCCCAAGATTGGAACACGCCTTCATGCGGCCACCGATGCCAGGCTTGTTGATGGAGCGTGGCGGCTTTGGCAGCATCCTTGGTAACGCCGTTGCCATCCTCATGTAGGAGCCCAAGGCTGGCACATCCCGCCATCTCGCCATTGGTACAGGCTTGCTGATACGCGGCGGCTTTCGCCGTGTCCTTGGTTAACCCGTTGCCGTCCTCATACAAAGTCCCAAGGTTGGGACAACCCGGCATGCTGCCACCAGTGCAGGCTTGCTCGGCACGCTCGGCTTGTTCATGGGTTGCCCCACGACGGTTGCGGTGGAGCTTGTTCCTACGACTGCGGCACTCA
>JAGPDK010000163.1 GCA_018057605.1 Kofleriaceae bacterium
TCTTATCAAGCAACTCCCCGGCCCTGCCCTCGAATGGATTTTGCAGCTGTTCGTCGTCGATACCAGGCGCATCGCCAATAAACACTAAGGCAGCGGCGGATGAGCCTGATCCAAACACAATGTTGGTGCGAGTTGTACCCAACCCACAGCGCTGACAATCTCCAAGCTCGGCCCGAACTGCTGCAAGCGCGCCGACGCGGTCAAGGTGTTCACGAAAGTGCACACGTGGCTGGGCCGTGGCGAACGTGGCGTCGTCGGTTGGACTCGATAGCCCGCGGGCCGTTGCGGCCGCCGAGGCTGCCCATGCGCCACCGCGCGCATGGCGGCCAATCGCGACGCGAAGTTGCCGCACCACCGCAACAAGATCTTGAGCTGATTCGCTCATCGAATTGGCTTCCGCTTACGCTTAGTGGCCGCAGGCTTGCCTGATTTCGTTGTGGTAGGCCGAGGCGATCCAGCCGTCGCCGCCTTTGCGGCCGTCGCACCCATCCTAGAAATGGTGAGCCGCGGCACCAGCGCATCCCAAATATGATGCGCGACTTCGGCTTTGCTGCCAAACGGCACATGGTCAACATGGTGCGCGTCGATCACGATCACGCGATTGGTATCAACGCCGAAACCCGCATCGGCTTGGGCCACATCGTTGGCGACGATAACGTCAATTTGTTTGCGCGCAAGTTTGTCCCGAGCATTCGCAAGTACATCGTGGGTCTCAGCCGCAAAGCCAACCAACAACGGCCGGTGCGCTTTTCGCTTGCTGCGATCAGCGCCGAGTGCGGCGAGAATGTCGGGGTTAGCCTGCAATGCCAACGTCGGGGTTAAGCCAAGACTCGACCGTTTCAATTTTTGCGTCGACAAGTTGGCGGCGCGAAAATCCGCGACTGCCGCTGACATGACGACGACATCGCTGGCGTGGGCATGCTGGCGAACTGCGGTTTGCATCTGTAGCGCGGTTTCGACGGCGTGCACAGTAATGCCCGGCGGGACCGGTTGCGCCGTCGGCCCCAACACCAAAGTAACTGTGGCGCCGCGACGATGCGCGGCGTGGGCAACCGCAATGCCCATTTTACCCGACGAACGGTTCGCCAAATAGCGCGCCGGATCGAGTGCTTCGTGAGTTGGCCCGGCCGTAACCAACACCCGCTGCCCCGTTAAATCTTGCACCGTACGCAATTTCGCCGCAGCTTCAACGATGTCGGCCGGCTCGGCCAATCGACCGGCACCAACCCATCGGCAAGCCAAATATCCAACCCCAGGCGCAACAACATGATAGCCGGCGACATCGCGTAGCCGCCGCACATTGTCGACCGTGATTGGGTGATTCCACATATTGACGTTCATCGAAGGCGCGAGCAGCACCGGTGCCTTGGTAGCCAGCACAATTGCAGTGACCGGATCATCCGCCATGCCAGCGGCCATCCGCGCAATGATGTTGGCCGATGCTGGTGCGATGATTACCAAATCGGCTTCATCCGCGGCCTTGATGTGACCGATGCTCGCGTCTTCGCTCAAATTGAACATGTCGGTGAACACCGGCCGACCGGTCAGTCCTTGAAACGTCAAAGCGCCAACAAAACGTTGGGCCCGCGCCGTCATCACCACCCGGACCTCGGCGCCGGCTTTATCGAGCAATCGCACCAGTTCGGCGGCTTTATATGCAGCGATACCACCAGCAACGCCGACGACCACGCGTGCGCCGCGCAAAGGATGAGCGAATGACGATGAAGAAACCGCAGCTTGTTGCGTCACCCCCGCACTATGCCCTAGCCCGCCGATGAAAGACAGTCAGGTTTATCGCAACGCATCGGCCAGGCCGCGCGCTTCGACGATATTGTCTTCGATCGAACAATACGTCCAGCCGCCATAGCGCCCGATCGAATGCACATCATAGCCCCCCAACGTCGCGCGCAGCCGTGCCACCGCAGCCATCGACTGTTGGGAAATATGACAATACGCCGGATTCATGGTGACGGAGTGCCATGCCACCAGCTGCTGATCCGTCACGATGCTAGCGCGTGCCAAATCACGCAGCACGTGCTGGCGTGCGACCTCTACGTCAACGTGCGAGCCCGCAGGCGCGCCGATTTCCACGTACAAACTCATGCGATCCGACGCGAGAATATTGTCGTACCACCCGACCCGATAAAAACAAAACTGCGGCTCAGGAAAATACATCCAGTGGATGTCGCGTTGACCTTTGCGATCAAAGCCCAGATTAAACACCATGACTTGATTGGCGGTGAAAACGGCCGACGCCAGTTCAGCTGCCTGGCCGGCTATTGCGGCGAGCACGGGCATCGGCGCAGAGCTCACCAAATGCCGATAGCCGACAGTGCGCTGGCTGGTGGTTACGGTATGGGCGGCAAGCTGCACGCCGGTGACGCGCTCGTTGAGCGCAACCGTCGCAGCCGGCAAATCGTGCAACAAGGCGTGGATGTACTGCATTGCGCCACCGACCGGATACGAAAACATCGCGTTGTAACCGCGATCGTTTTGGCTAGCGTCGCGCAAATTGTTCATGACATCCGCAAAACTGGCCTGCGGAAAAAATCGCCCCATCGCGTCTGGATCCAACGTGTCGAGGTCGCATGCGTACAGTTTTTGATTGTACGGCGCTAAAAATTTTTCCGTGATGGCACGCCCGAATCGCGCATGCAACATCGCGAGAAATGATGTTGGCGGGTCACCCGGACCGCGCTTGCTGGCCTCGTATAGATCAACCAAACAGGCAATGAATTCCGCTTGCGGTAGCTGGTGGATATTGCGTTGAAACGGAAATTCAATATCGGCACCGCCGTAACGAATCTTGCTCTGTTTATTAACGATGCGGACTTCTTGGCCGGGCATGCGGGCCCGGAGCCACGCTTCGATCTCAGGGTTTTTGAAGTGAAAAAAATGCCCCGAATAATCCCACACGAAACCATCTTGAACCACGGTCCGACAGTAGCCGCCGGCCTCCGCTTCGCGCTCCAACACCAGTACCGTTGCCTCGGGTTGGGTCGCGCGCACTTGATTTGCAAACGCTAAACCGGAAACACCCGCGCCAATTACGACGTAGTCGTAGATCACGTAGGGCGACCTGCACTGGCCAGGGCAATTTCGCGGGCAAAGATCCGCCGCGCGATCGCGATCGCACAGCCATATGTGCTCTCAACCCCAAAAAACGACAAGCTCTTCGACAGCAAGCTTTGCCGACGCGAATACGGCGTATCCGACGCGTAGTGAATGACGCCAAGTTCAAACTGGTTAATCTCGCTCAACATCACCAGTTCGTCCTTGGGATGGCGTTTGGGCTCCGCGATTTCGTAGATAGCCGATAAGTACGGCCCACCCTCCATCTCTAGGACCGTGTAGCCCTCGCGATAGAATACATCCATGTATTCGCGATTCTGCAAAAACGCGCTGCGTACTGTGAGCGCTTTTTGATTATCCAACACGGTGCCGTGGCGCATATAGGGTTGAACATCGGCCGCGACCAGGGCGTTGCGAAAGAAATATGTGTTGGCCGAATGTTCGTCGTGAATCACCTTGGAAATCATGACGTCGCCAACCCGGCCGTTGAGCGTCGCAGCCTTGCCCATCACATAAATGCCACGTAATTCGTCGACTCCGAGCCCGATCGCCGCGAGGTGATGATAGGCCGCCATGCCAAGCGGATAATCGATATTCAAAATCAACGCATTTGACTGCCGAAGTTTCTCAAAGCCCGGCACCAACACGCGTTCATCCATATTAGCCGGATCAAGTTTCGCTAAATCGATAACCTGGGCGTCGACATCGATCCGCCCAGGCGACAATATCGAACGAATGCCTGCCTGCGCATCAGCTGCCTGCACTTGCTCTAAACGCTTCTCGGCGGCCCCCGGCTCGTGAATGAATGCACGCAGACTGAAATACATAATGTTGGCAACAGTCGCTTCATCGCCGGCCGCCAAGGCTTCATCGAGCCGCGCCGCTAACCCCTCAGGGTTTTTGCGCCGCAAGTAGGCAACAATGTCATCGCGGTAGTGACGTGAATAGCCGCCAAGCAGATTCGCCAAGGAGTGACTATTTGATGACACAAAGTAAATCGGCCGACGGGTTGGTACCGATGGTGCGATGGCATTCCACCAGCGCTGTGAGGTGCGTTGATACTCACGGAATGAACCATCGAGCAACCGCACCGACACGTCACAATCGTGGGTGACCATTTCCGAGATCACGTCGCGCCATTGCGGCCCCAGCGCCGCTTGCAGCATACCAAACCCTTCGAGATCCATCCCGAGCAGATTCGCAAGCGTCGCATCATCGGGCAATGCCGCCCCCGCGCCCACGTTGGCGCTACGCAGCAACTCGCGCAACTTGTTCCATTCGATCTGGTAACTCGTCAAAATCGGCATGAGGTCGTCGATGTCGGAGCCGGATGCAATGAACACCGCCAGGGTATCTTTGCCGTCCCAACGCAGCGGTCGTCGCCGACCACGGGTACGGACAACCTCCCAGCCGGCAATCGGAAAACCGGCTTGTGCAAATTGCGTTGGGCTCTGCCCCAGTATCACCCGCCGCACCGCTGGCATACAGTCGGGCAACCGTGCCGCGCTGTAGGCAAACGCCGCGACATCGGGGTCCGGGCTCTCAGCGCCTAAGTGCAACGACGAACGCGAATACAAATGCGCTTCTTCAAACGAACGCACCCGAACCTGCCCACTCGATCGCAACAGCGAGTAATAGGTTCGAACATAGAGGTCGATTTCGTCACTAGATGCGCGGGGCGGCTGGCGATCCACGACGGCAAAGTATCACAAGTAGGGGCCGATCGCCGCGGCGCATGAAGCGCTATTCGTGCATTGTGCGGCACGGTCGGAGGTTGGGTTATTGTGACAGCTTCGACGCTGGCAGTGGTGCGTCCTGCGGCGTCGCGATGCCATTGCGCTCAACGGCGCGACGGATAATCTCGGTGAGGCGGGCACGATATTCGGGTGCGGATTGCAACTGCGTCAGTTCATGACGTGTCGGCCGACCCGGGCGCAGCGTCGGCCCGAGACGTTCGACGGCGCCGGCTCGATCGATCAGCATGCGCACAGGATGGGTGGCAATGCCATCACCGAAAACAATTGCGGAGAACATCACGCGGCCGTTGGCGCCGCGCAACAACGACGTGGCGAACAGTGTCCGGCCATCGGACGACCAAACCGGGCCGCCTTCATCAGTGCCGGCACTGTCCATCAGCTTGGATCGCGGCCCGCCGCTGGCCGGCATTGACCAAATATCACCATCGACCGATTCGATGGTCTTATTGTCGACAATGCGCGTGCGCAACTGCGGCGCGGTAAACGCAATGGTCATGCCGTCAGGCGAAAACCCGGGGCTGCTATCGCCGGGCCCGGCCGAAATAGCCACCGGCACCATGTTGGGTGGAGTGAGCATCGCGAGATGACTTGATGGCGCTTGGTCCGCCGGCGCGACGACGGCAAACACGATCCGCCCGTCACGCGCCACCGAAGGACTAACTTCGTGGGTCGGGGTTTGCGTCAACTGGGTCAACCTTGTGGTTTCAAGCGTGCCTTGGCGAAGCGTCAGCTCGACTTGCCACAAATCAAAGTTACCACTGCGGGTCGATGCGAATACAATGCGGCGGCTATCGGCAGCCCAGCATGGGTGAGTATCGATCCACTCGCCGTGTGTCAGCGGCACTGCCTCGGCTTCAAATCCTAATCGCGCCAACCACAGGCTGGTAGTGCTGATATCCCGGCCCCGACTCGATGCAAATACGATCCAATTGCCGTCGGGCGAAATCGCCGGATTGCTGTCGCGCACGGTCACCGCCGCAGGCACCACGGCATCAAACTGGCGATCGCCGCTCGCATCAATGCCGACCAACCGTGGACCGTTGCCGCCACGTTCAGTGGCAACCAGCAAAATTGCATCAAGTGCAACCGCGGGTTTGCCAAGCGCAGGCGTAGGACCGCAACCGCTGAGGATGCCGGTCGCAAGCAGGACCGTGGCCAAACTTCCACTGCCCCAACGTGACCGCGAAGCTGCGAATGAACCTGTCATCGACGCTGCCATCGACATTCTCGACGCAGCACAACACCACCGCAGCAAGGAATTATTTAGTCGGCTTAGCGAGCGTCGAGCCTTCGACCGCTGGCTTTGCAGCCTTGTGTTCGCTTGGCGCCATGCCGAAATACACGGCCAGCGAAAGCACTAAGGTAATCGCACCGGCCACAATCGCCAGCATGTTTGCTTTTTGTTGCGACTCGGCACTTTGCTGCTCGTAAACGACAAACTGTTGTTCTTGGGCCGGTGGCAAGGACGAGAAATTCTCGAAGTTCATGGGCCGACGGTAAGCGGTCAGTGCCCGAGAATCAACCACCAATGCAACTACAGCGCACAGAATGCTTGGTACCCAACCTTAATCATCAGTGCAGTAGCCACCGCAATTACGCCGATCCGCACGAGCCGCGCGCCGCCACGCATCGCGATTTTTGCGCCCAGGCGGCCGCCGAGAATTTGCGCACCCGCCATCGGCAACGCGATGGCCCAGCGGACATCACCGTGATACGCAAAAATTGCGAGCGCAGCCAGGTTCGAGCCGAGATTGACCACTTTGGCATTCGCTGCGGCGGCGGGCAGACTAAATCGACCGAGCAGCGCCAGCGCCACGATGAGAAACGTTCCGGTCCCAGGGCCAAAAAAGCCGTCGTATACTGCTAGCAACGTCGCCACTACGACTACGCCGAAGCGCAGCGGCGGCGGCGGCGAAGCGTCACCATTGCCGATGGGCGCGCGTGCCCACACCGCGACCGCGGCGACTGCAAGCAAGACAACGACCACCGGGCGCAGGGTTGCCGGCGAAAGCAGCAGCACTAGCGACGCCCCAAGGCATGCTCCGAGCACGGCCAGCGGAAACATCAAGGCCATGAACCGTGGCGCGATACGCCCGGCACGCCAGAATGTGAACAACGCGGCCGCGGTCCCCCAGATGCTCTGGCCCTTGTTAGTCCCGAGCGCGACGTGCGGCGGCAAGCCGACTGCCAATAACGCCGGCAGTGAAATTAGTCCGCCTCCGCCCGCGACAGCGTCGAGGGTTCCAGCCGAAAAGGCTGCAGCTACCAGCAGCCCCAGTTGCCAGCTGGTCATATCAACGAAGTGAGCCGCACCACGCCAATAAAATGCAAGATCGCGACGGTGCTTACCGCCACCAGAATCAGAAGCAGAATAATCATCGATTTCGGCATGCCGCGCGAGGTTGGCGCAGTTGGTGGATTGGCCGTGCCAGCTTTTAGTCGCGCCGCTGGAGCGACGCTCTGGCCTTGTGCCGGTGCGCGCGACGCCATGAGTGCCGGCTCCTGCACCGCAACGGAAGAACGCTGGGCAGGTGGGCCCGGAAGCTTCAGCGGACCGGAGCCCGCGGGCCCTGGTTGCGGCACCACCGGGCGGGACTCGCGCATCGGCGCTGGGCCATTCGGTGGTGGCGGGACCCCACCGGTCAACTGAACTGTACGGGGGCCACTTGCCATCGGTTTAGGTGGCATCGATCGCAGATCGTCACGCTTAATGATCGTCGTTTGTTCGTCGTCCCCATCGCCATCCCGTGCGCTGGCAATATGGAGGGGCTCGTGAAGAGGAACTTCGGGAGCACCGACGCTGCTGGTTTTGCTCACGGGTGCACTAAGCGACCCCGGCGCCGGCGTTTTTCGAGCTGGCACGCGCGCCACATGCATCAGTGCCGGAACTTTGTCATGGGGCATTTCCTCCATCGCCAACATCGACGGGTGCACCAATGCGTTGGTCAAACAGCGGTCCCAGGCATCACGCAGCGCGGCTTCCACTTCGCCGCCGTCTTTGTAGCGACGCTCAGCGCTGCCTTCGAGCGCTGTCATAATCACTTTTACAATCGGCGCGGGAATGGAAGCGTCATGCTTTGACGGTGGTTGCGCCGCGCCCGCGATAACGTAAGAATTGGTAGTTTTGGTATCCGGGCCCTCGTACGGAATTCGCCCAGACACCAACTCATACAACACCGCACCCCAGGCGAACACGTCGGCTTGCGCCGTGTAGCGACCTTCACGAATGGCTTCCGGCGGTGAATACCCCGGCGTGCCCATAAAGATGCCGACTTGCGTCAACTCAGAGTCCGGCATCCGGGCAATCCCAAAGTCGGCGAGCTTCCAACGATTTTCACCAGCGTGCAGAACGTTGGCGGGCTTCACGTCCCGATGCACGATGCGCTGTTTGTGCGCAAAAGATAGCGCCGAGGCCAATTCCATCGCGGTATTGACAGCGCGAAACAACGGAAATCGAACTTTGTCGAGGCGATCCGCCATGCTCTCGCCGGGCAAATATTCGAGCACCATATAGGGCGCGCCCGATTCTTCATCGACCCCAACATCGAAAATTGTCACGATCGCAGGATGCTGCATTTTTGCAGCAGCTTTAGCTTCGCGTTGAAAACGTTCGATAAATGCGGCGCGAACTCGCCGGCCAGCACCTTGTGGCGAGCTAATAGTTTTCACCGCAACAATACGATCAAGCAGCGGATCGCGAGCTTTGTACACGACGCCCATCGCGCCTTTGCCCAGCGTCTTAATTATTTCGTAGCGGCCAATTTGCTGGCGGCCTTCTTCGGATGTTAGGCCCATGCCTGGCGGCACTTCGGCGCGCAGTCGAGTCACTGTGCGCGGGCGCTGCGGATCGTCGCTCATGTCTTTGAAAATGCTACCACGGCAGCTAGCGGCCAACTACCGCAGCTGGCAGATCCCATGACGAATTGGCAAAGGACTGACGAATAAAGAAGCGCGCAACGTTGCCGGCCCAGGCGCGTAACTGGCATTGCACCCGTGACTGCCGCGCAATGGCGCCGAGTGCACCGAGGCAGCGGCGCTGGATTATGCCGGCGTCCTGCGGTTTATCGCGTCACCAATTTTGGCGCCGGGGCGCACCGACGCGGTCACCCAGGCATTCCCTCCGATGATCGCACCGGCACCGATGACGGTGTCGCCGCCCAGGATCGTTGCATTGGCGTAAATCACGACATCATGTTCAATCGTCGGATGACGGCGTGAACCCGGCGTCGGGCGAGCGACGCCCACAGGCACCGACAGCGCCCCCAACGTGACGCCCTGATAGATCCGCACGCGATCGCCAATGACGCTGGTTTCGCCGATCACTACGCCAGTGCCATGGTCGATAAAAAATGGCGTACCAATCAACGCGCCCGGATGTATATCAATGCCGGTGCGTTGGTGCGCGTGCTCGGCCATCACGCGTGGCAGCAACGGCACACCGAGTTCAAGCAGTCGATGCGCCAAGCGATACACCGTAATGGCATAGGAGCCTGGATAACAAAACAATATCTCGTCAATGCCACGCGCCGCAGGGTCACTCTCAAATGCGGCTTGCACATCGCGCTGCACCAACGCGCGCAGCGCAGGTAACGATTGAATGAACTCATCGGCCACGGCTTCGGCTTGCTTTTCGCAATCCTTGCAGTCGAGCTCATCATTGCCGAGGCGTTGCTGATGCTGATGATGCAACGCTCGATTCGCTTGATCGTGCAAGAGTGTACGTAACGTTGCCACTCGGGCCGCGATAACCTGCCGCAACTCGGCGTTAGAAATACGGCCCAAGCCCGGGCCGGCGTAACCCGGAAACAACAACGCTCGACACTGTTCGGTGAATTGCGCGATGAGATCCACCGAGGGCAGCTCATAATTGCCGATATGTTGCATCGACCCTGCGGCAAGATACGCAGCAAGGAGCGTATCGGTCGCGCGTTCAGCAGCTGACATGGTTGGTTTGTAGCATTCTGCGGTGCGGTTGACTACCCATCGTCGCCGGCCGGTGCCACCGGCGCTTCCCGAGCCACCGGCATTTCGGCTTCTTCGATTTTGCGCAGCACCATGGTTAGCGACGACTCAGGAATCGTGACCCTGGTCGGCATACCTCCGCCCAATTCAAACAACTTCACAAAATCCCACCCAGAGTGGAACGCTGCGGCAATGGTGAGCATCCCGGAATCACGCACAATGGTAATCGGCGCCCGTTTCTGCCCCGCGAGCAACAGATCGGTTTTGTCAAAAGGCCCGTGATGCAAGCTGGCATCGACGATCGCGGTTCGGCCACGCAACGTGAAGCGTGACGCCAACAACTCGGTACCCGCGGTGCGTTGGGCAAATTCCGCAGCTGCACTGGCAATGACATCAGCGTGCGTACCGGGGTTCAGCCCGCCCACCAAATACCAAACCACTGACCGGCGTAACTGATCATCACGGAAGCGCGCGCGGATCGCTTGATCGATACGGGTT
>JAGPDK010000164.1 GCA_018057605.1 Kofleriaceae bacterium
GCGCAGCATGCTGTCAATGGCAGGCGGTGCTTCAACCAATGGCTTGGGATCTAACCGCGCCGAAGGATCCGTGACGGAATCCCATGGCAGCCGCGCCGCGATCATCGCATACACCACTACGGCCAGTTCGTACACGTCGGTCGCAACACCTGCGGCATGTCCGAAGAAACGTTCTGGCGCCATGTATGCCGGCGTGCCCCGAATACCGCCATCTTGGGTAGTCGTGGACGGTGCTGCGAACAAATCCTTGGCGATGCCAAAATCGAGCAATACCGCGTGTTGGGCGTCGACTAAAAATACATTTTCAGGTTTGAGATCTCGATGCACCAAATTGCGCGCGTGCATCGCGGACACTGCCGCGGCTAGTTGTTGCGTCAGATCCAAGGCCAGCGGCAAGGGTAGCGCGCCCCGGGTCAATCGCTCCGCCAGCGTTTCGCCGAGCAAACGCTCCATCGCCAAGTACGGGCGATTATCGATGACGCCCACCGCCAACACTTTGACCACACCCGGATGAGCCAATTCGGAAAGCCGTTTCGCTTCAGCCAAAAATTGCTCGCGAAATTTATCCGTTGCGATTTGTTCAGGATGCAACACTTTGAGTGCGATCTCGCGGTGGCCCCACAGTGCAGCGTAAACTACCCCACTGCCACCGCGGCCAAGTTCGGCCTGCAACGTAAAATCCCCGAGTTTACGAGGGAACATAGTTGCGACCTCAGTCGTTGGGAGCGGCTCGGGCAGCATCGCGCGTCGCCGTCATACTACCCTAAAGCTACCCCATTGCTAGCCGAACCAGCGCCCGCATCTACCCGATGCCGCGCAGCGGTTGCATTACAACGTAACGTGAGTCGTACCATGCGGTTCAAACCAGGAGTGCCTCGTGATTCGCTTAGTAATATTTCAAAATGCAGCGTTACACGGTTGGGCGCTACAAGAGGCGCTAGCTCCACGCAAAGCCATCGTGGTGGTTGGCGTCGCAACCACCCCCGAGCAAGCCATCAAGTTGATGCGCAACGATCAACTACAACATACTGGCACCATCTTGCTTACCGAAATCGGCACATTGGAACGCGCCAACTTTGCCTTACTCACCAACCTTGCAGAGATCGCAGTTACCACCCGTGTTGTTACCTTGATTGGCTCGGATGATGACCATCGCAGCGCGCGCGCACTGCGCTTGGGTTGCAACGGGTTCGTCGACCAGGATGCCAGCGCCGAGATTTTGCTCGACGCGCTTACTCAAGTTACCAACGGCGCAACGGTCGCAAGTCCACACATCAGTCGCTTAGCCGAAAATCACGCCGACTCGCCGACGGCCATGCTGTCGCAACGCGAAGTCCAAGTGATGGAAATGTTGGCCAAGGGCCAAACCAATCGTGAAATCGCCGATTCGTTGTCGATCAGCATCAAAACTGTCGATACCCATCGTGGCCATGTCTTGAAGAAGTTGCAGCTCCGCAACAACTCAGATCTCACGCGCTTTGCCGTCAAGCATGGTCTGGTTCGGGCGTAACAGCGACAACAGTGGTACGTGGAACACGGACACCGGGCCTACCGACTGCGCACCAAATCCGTAGTCATCGCCGCAGCTCGCGCGACGAGGCCGGTGGACACGCGAGCGTTGACGCCGGCAAAGCCGCTGCAACGCGCGATGTCGAGCGCCGCTTCGGCTTCGCAAGCTGGCGCGTGCGCGGTCGGCAAAGCGCGGGGGCCAAGGTCGGCGGGCCGCCGTCCGAGTCCCGTGTAAGCACCAAAGGTCGCGAAGGGTTTTGTGCAAACGTGCGTACGTAACCAGCAATTGCGACACGCTGAATGACCACTTAGCCGTCGCGAATGCAGCCCACGCCACAAGCATCTTCGCTGTGACCCGAAACAAAAAGCGGCGGGGTCGGCCCCGTACGTGGTTCGCCTACAACAGCTTAACGCTTGCGCCCGAACAAGCCCTTTTTAGGCTCTTTGACTTCCTCGTTCATTTCGGTCGCTAGTTCGCGCAGCAACTCTTGTTGCCGGACCGAAAGCTTTTTGGGGATCTCGACGTTGAATTGCACCACGTGATCGCCGCGCCAGCCTTCGCCGATATGCTGTATACCTTGGCCGCGCCGGACCACCGTTTCGCCTGGTTGCGTGCCGGCTTTCACTTCGATGGTTGCTGTGCCCGAACATTGATCATCAAGCGTCGAAATTTCAACTTCGCCACCGAGGGTCGCCTTGACAAAACTGATCGACACCTCAGTCAAAATATCTTGGCCATCGCGGCGAAAACGCTCATCGCCTTGCACATGCAACACAACGTAGAGATGCCCAGGCTGGCCACCGCCGGGCGCTTGTTCGCCTTTGCCTGCCAATCGCAGGGTTTGACCATCATCAACCCCCGAGGGCACCGTGACCGCTAGCGTCGACACTTCCGGCTTCGCCCCTCGCCCACGACAATCTTCACACTGCTCGCGAATGACTTTGCCTGCACCCCGACATTGTGGACAGGTGGTTTGCACCATGAAGAAGCCCTGCGAGTGCACCACTTGGCCCTTGCCGCCACAACCGCGGCAGACGTCCGGCTTGCTGCCCGCCTTTGCGCCGGAGCCACTGCAGGTGCCGCACGGGATGTCGCGGCTGACTTTGACTTCTTTGTTGACGCCCCACACAGCTTCCGAGAACGTCAAGTTGACGTCGACCCGCACGTCGGCCCCGCGACCCCGTTGCCGGCCGCCGCGGCCACCGAACATATCGCCGAACATGTCGCCGAACGCCGAAAAAATATCTTCCACACCGCCAAACCCACCTCCGCCGCCACCGCTGCCGCGCAAGCCGTCGAATCCGAAACGATCATAGCGCGCGCGTTGCTCGTCATCCGACAAGACCTGGTAGGCGTTGGCGGCTTCTTTGAATTTGTCTTCGGCTTCCTTGTCGTCGGGATTGACGTCAGGATGATACTGCTTGGCGAGCTTGTAATACGCCTTCTTGAGATCGGAGGCCGAGGCGTCCTTGGCAACGCCCATTACTTCGTACAGGTCTCGCATGAGGGAATTTTCCTTGACTGCCTGGGTAATCTCGATGCGCAGCGCTGTCAAGACCGTACGGCCCACCGCTGCTGCGATACCGTAGCAAACTTGCGCACGTACGCTGCGTTCACGCGGCAGTTGTGCCTAGCGTGCCACTCGGCCATTTGTTTGGGTGCACGCAGCTTGCCGTCGGCGCAACGGATTGGTATCAGGGAGATATATGGGCATACAAAAAGTGGATTCGATTTGGCTCGACGGCGCCCTGGTGCCTTGGGATGCAGCCTCCGATCACATGCTTGCTCACACCCTGCATTACGGCGTTGGCGCCTTTGAAGGAATTCGCGCATACCAACGGACCGATGGCCGTACCGCGGTCTTCCGCTTGCGCGAACACATGGCGCGGCTGCTCGACTCTTGTCACATCAGCACGATCGACTGTCCATTTACGGTCGAACAACTGATGCAAGCCTGCGTCGATGTCGTCAAATCCAATCGGATGACGTCGGCGTATATTCGGCCGCTGGTCTACCTAGGCTCCGGCGCATTGGGGCTGGGCTCGCTCGAGTCGCCAGTCCGCACCATGGTTGCCTGTTACGAATGGGGTTCGTATCTCGGCGAAGATGGCCTTAAAAATGGCATCCGCTGCATGATCTCGGGTTTCACCCGTGGCAATTCCAATTCAACGATGAACAAAGGCAAGATCTGCGGGCAGTATGTGACGTCGGTGTTGGCCAAACGCATGGCGCTCAAGAGTGGCTTCAACGAAGCGCTCATGCTCGATCCGCAGGGTTATGTCGCCGAAGGTACGGGCGAGAATATCTTTATTGTCAAAAACGGCATCGTGCGAACGCCTTCAACCTCCGCCGCGATTTTGGCCGGGATCACCCGCGACAGTGTGTTAACACTGTTGCGAGAGCAAGGTATTGTTGTCCGCGAGGAACCGATCGCACGTGATGAATTGTATGTTGCCGACGAAGTTTTCCTGACCGGCACCGCCGCTGAAATTACGCCGGTACGCGAAATTGATCACCGCAACGTCGGTCGCGGCGTCGCAGGGCCCATCACCCGCATGGTGCAAGACGCCTATTTCGGGGTCGTCAAAGGCAGCGATACCAAGCACGACGCGTGGCTGACCTACGTCTAGCCCGCCGTGGGAATTCCGCCGTGGGCGCATGGCGTAGAAGCACGGCACGCTATGCGGGTATGTCGGCCAGCCGATTGTGCGCCGCAATTGGCGGTGCAGTGATCGGCAGCTTATTGTTATCTAGTACGCAGGTGGGACTCGCCGACATCCCGCAGCTGCCAGCCACGGCGACGCAGCCCGCACCGCCGGTGAGCAACGTTTCTATCTGGGCGCAACTCGGCTGGCCGGCCACGACCAAGTCAGCCGCGTTAGCTCGGGCCGCACACGTTTTCAATGCACCAATTGCGCCGTCGGGGCCGAAGATTATTGGCAAGCTCGCCGCCGGCACCCGCGTGACCATCATCAACGTCAGGGACGCCACTGCGCCGACCGGCGCCAAGATGCCTTGTACACGCTGGGCCGAAATTTCGCCACGTGGCTTTGTGTGTGCAACTTCGTTGAGCCCCAGCGAGGCCGCGCCGCTGGCCGTGCCTTTGCCCGTGGTGGCGCCCGGTGAGATCGTGCCTGGTGAGTACTTTATCGTCGATGATGCAGGCGTCGACCTGTACCGCACCCGCGCGGATGCGCAAGCCGGGCAACCAACCGGCGAACTCGCGGGCCGCGTCATGGTGCGCAATCTCGAAACCGTGTGGCTCGATTCGTTAGCCTACTACCGTATCGACAAAGGTTTCGTACCAATGTCTGGCGTGCGCGCGCTGCACCCGTCGGAATTCGCCGGCGTTCGGCTAACCGATTCGATCCGCTTGCCGATCTCGTGGGTGGTAGCCAGCGTCGAGCGCAGCCGCCGGGTGCTGGATGCACCGCAAAAACGTGGCCGCGTGGTCCGCACGGTCGAGCGCTATCAGCAAGTTGTCGTGCGCGCTAGCCACAACGCCTTCGTCGATATTGGCGACGACCGCCACGGCAGTGAATGGCTACCACGCACCGCTATCGCAACCGCCTCGATCAGCACCCGCCCCAGCGGCGTAGCCGACGCAGCGTTATGGCTCGACATCGATCTAGCCCAACAAACCCTGGTGCTGTACCGCGGCGATACGCCGGTGTTTGCAACGCTGGTTTCAACCGGCAAAAAAAATCACGCGACGCCGATCGGCGAATTTACCATCCACGCCAAAGCCGCCGTCACCACTATGGCCTCAGAAGCCGGCGAGCGCGCGCAATACGATGTCTCCGCTGTGCCGTGGGCGATGCGGTTCACCAAAGGCGTCTACCTGCATGCAGCATACTGGCACGACGGCTTTGGCAACAAGCGGAGCCATGGTTGTGTGAATGTATCACCGCGCGATGCGCGCTGGCTGTACGACACCCTGCCACCGAGCGTGCCCGATGGCTGGTCGGAACTTGAAATCACCGACGGCCCGGTGGTTCGGATTCGCGGCACTTGATAACGACCTGTAAATGAATTACTGAGCCAACATTTGGGTCGAACCACGTGCATGGCAAGGCGCGAGGAAGGCGCAAACCCGTCGGGCACTGATACCGGGACTGACGAGCAACGCGGCCAGTCACGATGGATCGGCACAAAGCTGGGTCAGTAATTTATGCACAAGTCCTAAACACCTCGCCCGCCGATCACTACGGCGCTGGGGTTTGACCTGGTGGTGGCCCTGGAGCTGGCTGGCCGCTGCCACTACCGCTGCCACCACCGCCGGGTGCTTCGCCAATCAACGCGGGAATCTCCACGCTCAATTGCACCGATTGCATGGCAGGCGACGCCTGAATCACCGTCTGCTTACAAAACACCGGCAAGGTATCGGCATGTTTTTCCGCGTACGCCATGCCGCCCATGCCACGCACTTCAACGGGCAGCGGCGCAGCGCACACGGTGTAAGTGCCGGCCACCACTTCCACAAACTTTGCGCTGCCACCCCGCGTCAAGATTTGCCACTGTGACGCCCCGGCGCCAGCGCCGGCTAAACGATAGCTCAGCTCACGCGAGGTGGTGGCCGCCAGCACACCCGACACCAACCAAATGCTACCTGCACCGAAGGCGCCGTTTTTCGCCACTGGCGTTGCTTCCAGCGTCACGTTGCCGCCGGCAACCGTGAGATCCACCGTGGTTTCGGCACCCGACGCGACCACGACAACCTTGGAATAAAACCGCATGCCCATCATCGGCATGCCCAACGTCGCCGATACTTTGTATTCATCCGGTGCCAATTTATCGAAGCGATAGGCACCGTCGGGCCCCGAGGCAACCGAGTACATAGAGCCCGGCGTGGTCGTCGACTGCGTCGTAACAAACACACCTTCTGCCGGCTTACCGCCTTGCCGCAACACGCCTGCGAGCGCCCCGAATGGCGCGATCACAACCTTGAGTTCGGTTTGGCCGGGACTGTTATTGCTCAGCACCATCGCTTTGCTGCGGCCCAGCGTTGGATGCTCGGCCACCACGGTGACGTCACCAGGCCCAAATCCGCTCAATTCAAATGTGCCATCGTCGGCGGTAGTAGCTTGTTTGACGCCACGATTCATCGGGCCCATTTGCGCATTGCTACTCGACCCACTACCAAAGATTTGCCGACCAGCAAACACCGTGGCACCAGCCACGGGTTTATCGTTGGCCAGCACCACCCCGCCGACTTGGCGGCCGGCTTCCACCGTGATCGCGCCAACGTCGAGGGTTTGCCCAGCCTGCGGATCCACATCGATCATCTTGGCCGTGAATTCCGGACCGCGAATCGTAAGCGAATATTTTTGCGGGGCGATGTGCTCTAGCACAAACGTGCCGTCGCCACTGCCGAACTGTTGCCCACCCATGCCGACGCCAGCCGAAAATGTCTTGGGCACACGACCGTCGGCGAACGCAATTTTACCTTTGATTGTCGCTTCAGCCGGCAACACCACCCGCAAATTTTGATTACCAGTTTCGGCTTCAACACCTTCGCCAAAACCGGGACCGCGATTGCCACCTCCCCCACTGCGGCTACGCGTGGCCCGCACCAAATAACTACCTGGCGCCAACCCCGTGAGCGTGAATCGCCCGCCGGCATCCGTCAACTCCTCGGGGAATCCACGCAACCGCCAGTTGGCCATATCGCCACGATTGCCGCCACCCCGAAAGTTCGGGCCGGCTGAAACCTGCACGCCTTCCAGCGGTTCACCTTTGTCATCGACGACGATGCCAGCGATCGTGCCGTCAATATCAAGCACCAGCGTGAGATCTTTCACATCGCCCGCGGTGGTATCAAGCGCCACATTCGGCGAGGCCCCCGATTCAGCAATCGCCACCGCCGCGAGTTCGCGCCGCGGCAGCCCGCGAATTTCGAATTCGCCTTTGCCATCGGTAAATGCTTGCCGCGGTGCTTCGGCCATCATCACGTTACGCCCGACCACGCCAACGCGCACGCGCGCCGATGCGACCGGTTGTTTGGCTTGGTCAACCACGCGCCCCTTCACGACCGCGCCCTTCGGCATCACCACCTCGACCCCTGATTTTTCACTCACGCCGTCGAGTTTGATCAACGCCGAGCTGCCTGCAGCGTAATCACCGCCGGACCCAATAAAGCGAAACGACCCCGCCGGCAACGCGTCGAAGCGAAAACTGCCATCGCTGGCTGACACCACCGCGTCGCGACGATCATCGGCCTGCAGACTCCAATCCGAGGCCCCCGAGTAGCGCACCCGTGCGGCAGCGACGGGCTTGCCGGCTTCATCAAGTACCCGCCCGCTAACTGCGGCACCTGCAACCAACATGATTTTGATCTCGGTCTTGCCCACGGCAACCCGGGCAAATTGAAACGTTTTAGCGCGCCCCGGTGCCCAGGCCACGACCTCGTACCCACCGGGCACCACCGGCGTCAACATCAGCCCACCTGCAGCGTCAGTCTTGCCGGTCTGCACATCAATGTCACGCAGCTCGACGGTGGCACCTTCCACAGGTTTAGAATCAACCCCAGTCACCGTGACCGAGACCTGGCCGCCCGGCCGTAAATGCAACACCAACGGCTCACTCTTGCTGGTAAGCCGCGCCGTCACCGGGCCAGCAACACCGGCCGCAGCTCGCGCTGTTACGGTGTAACCACGACCGACCAGATCGGGAAACGCAAACGTGCCATCATCACCAGTGAGCGTCGTACGCGGAGGATTCGACGACAATGCAACCAACGCACCAGCGACCGGTTTGTCCAGAGCGTCAAAGACCACGCCTTCAAGCGGCAGATCGCCCTTCGGATCGTCGTCGATCATTATCGGCAATGCACCACTACGCGGCTCACTGCGATCGCTTGCCCCGCCCGGGGTCGAGCTAACCGCCGGTGCGGCCACTTGTGCCGCGCTGTTTTTTTGCGTCGTCGGTTTCGAGCCACGAAATAGTACCAAGTACCCAACGACGGCCACGGCGACGGCGACGGCCGGCAAAATCCATTTCTTCATCGCAAAGCACTATCGCAGAAAGTTCCCCAAAGCATGAAAATCGGCGACGTTTTTGAATGCACCGCGTCAATTGTGCGCCCAGCCACAACCGAGGTTTCGCTTGCTTGTTGTTAGGAGTACTTCACGTTACATAG
This sequence comes from Kofleriaceae bacterium, assembly GCA_018057605.1. Taxonomy (GTDB): domain Bacteria; phylum Myxococcota_A; class Polyangia; order Haliangiales; family Haliangiaceae; genus JABFXX01. Next base: position 8,649 of record JAGPDK010000164.1, read on the forward strand.
TGCTAACTTTAACGTCGATTAACGACCTTAACTCCAGGGGACTAACCATGCGCCTTCGTACAACGTTGTCACTGCTTCTTATTTCCAGCTCCGCCGCATTGCCGCTTACCGCTTGCGGTGGCAGTGACGCCGCTCAACCTGTGCCCGAAGGCACCAAGTATACATACGTCGTGGCTTCCGCGACGTTGCCAGCCTCGGCGGCCCAAGCTACCAAAGATTATGCCATTGACCTCGACGGCGACGGCCGCAAAGACAATGCGCTTGGCTCCGTGCTGTCGACCCTCAAAGGCCAAGGCCTTGATGTGCAACCAGCCCTCACCGAAGCGGTGCAAGACGGCTCGATCGTGTTGTTGGCGGAATTCCAAACCAAGTCCTTCGATGCAGCTTCGGCTTCGGGATTACGCATCTTTTTAGGTGACAACGCGATGATTACTCCCGCGCCATGCACCGACCCAATGATGCTCGCAACCTGCGGCAAACATCTCACCGGTACCGGCGCGTTTAAAGTTTCGGCAAGCTCGCCAACTGATGCGCTGGTCTCGGGTCCAATTGTCGGCGGCACGTTCAAAGGCGGCCCAGGCACCATCAGCTTGCAAATCTCGTTGACCGCTGGCGCTGCCCCGCTGCAACTTGACATGCTTGGCGCGCGCGCTGAACTCTCCGGTATCTCGGAAACCGGCGTGACCAAAGGCATCGTTGCCGGTGCCATTTCGAAGTCGGACCTCGACAATAAAATCTTGCCAGCAATCAAAAGCCAACTCGACACGACGATTGCCGAGTGTACCGGTACGCCAAAGACTGCCCCACTGTGCGGTTGTGCGAGCGGCTCAAGCGGTGCCCAGATTCTGGCATTGTTCGACACGACGCCAGCCGATTGCGTGATCTCGCTCCCGGAAATCCAAGACAACAGCATCATCAAAACGCTGCTTGCCCCTGACGTTATCATTAATGGTGTCGAAGCGTTGTCGCTCGGCATTGGTGTGACTGCCGTCAAAGGCGCGTTCACCCCGTAATTAACCGCTGCGCCGACGCCAAGGCGCAGGCTCGACACGCTCGCATTCACACAATGCGAGCGTTTTTCGTTTCGGGTGGACTAGCAGTTGGCAATTTGGAGTCGGGCACCGTAGACGAACTTGCCGACCAACCGTCCGGCGTCCGAGCACCGCGTACCGAGCACCGAGCACCGAGTAAGTGCCAACGGCTGCAGGGCGGTTCGTACGATAGCTGTTGCGTGACCAGCCATGGCCACAGTCCCGACAATTACCGACGACGACGCGAGCGATTGCTGTCGCCGTAGCCACCGCTTGGCGGGCCACCGGCGGCACCAGGTTGTTTCGCCAACCGTTCCATCGGCAGTGACGCGAGTGCCGAGGAAGGTGTCGGTGGACGAGCTTCGTTGCTGCGTTGCTCTCGGCCGGCGCTTGCGCCACCGCTGCCACCGCTCGAACTACCACCACGATAGCCGCCGCCGCCGCCACCGCCAGCCGGTGCACTGCCGCGATAACCACCGCCACCACCGCCGCCAGCGGGCCGCATACCGCTGCCACCCGAGCCATGCGACCGACCTTGTGGCGCACCGCGCCGACCACGGAAGCCACTGCGATCATCGGGATCGCGCTCATG
>JAGPDK010000636.1 GCA_018057605.1 Kofleriaceae bacterium
CCACCGGCCCGTTGCGCGGCTTGCGATAAAAAATTCAGCAAGGCCCCGCCACACATCGCGGGCAAACACTGCGGTTCCACAATCGCAGGAATGTGTCGAGGTGCCGCCCATGCGATGGCTGACACAAACGTAGTTGCACCGTCGCTGCGGGTGATTTGGTGCGCACACCCCAACAACGCGTGGCCGTGAGTCGCAGCGCTGACCTCGATGTACGCTCCACCGTGCCCATACACCCGCAGTGCGCTTTGCTCAGCGTCGATCCAATGCGGCGAGGCCGCCTGCAACTGGTCCGTGAACGTGGTCATTTGCGATGCGGCGGTCGCTTGAGCCCGCGTTTCGCTTTAGGCGGTGGCGTTGGCGTGAACATGCGTTGGCGCGCACCGTGCCGATTGTAGCGCACTGCGTACATCGCGCCGATGATGCCCGACAGCGGCATCGCGACGATCAAGACGGGGAACAATAAGATCGATGGTAAAATTTTCAGCAAGTACGCGAGCGCTAGCCAACCGGCCGCGGCTGGCACACTTTCTCGCCACGCCCCAGCATAGAGCCAACCAATCGGACCAAGAAGCATCGAGCCCAAGCCGGCTTTGACCCAGGATTTTTCTCCTGGCTTGGGCGGTACGGCGAGTTCGTCGCGTGCCTGCGAAGCGCGACCGGCTAATGACAGCAGTCCGCCGAGGCCTCCGCCGGACGACGCAATGGGTTCGGCACCGTCGCCATCGTCGGCGAAATCTTCGGCGGCCGTTTCGCGTTTTGCCAACGCCGTGGATTTTCCCATCAACTCAGCTTGGCGGTCGCGCAACGCTTGTTGCGCACCGAGTTGCGCTTGACGTTTGGTGCGCGCCGCAGCCAACGCTTGCTCTTTGCGCAGCCGATCGCGCTCCGAGTCTTGTTTGACCTCGGCTTCAAGTTTCGCTAACCGCGCTAACAATTGCGCATCATCGTCGTCAGACGCCACGCCGGAACTATGGCATGATCTGCCCACCGATGGAGGCTTTCATGAGCGCACGCGTGTGGATCGTTGCAACTTTGCTAGCACTAAGCGCGTGTGGTGGTCCCGAAATCGACCCCAAAGCACCGCAGACCGCAGCCGAGCGAGCCCGTCTCGAAGCCGCCGAAAAAGGCGAGTTGCCGCCCAAAGGTAAAACCTGGGGCGGCTGGCGCTACCAAGGCGATCGCAACGAATGCTTTTTTACCGTAGGCCGCAAATGCTTCAAGACCGAAAAATCCGCATGCACCGCCGCAAAATGCGGCAAAGCCACCAAGTGCATCAGCATCGGCGCGGCCCCCGCATCCATCAGTTGCAAATAACCGGAAAACGATTGCGCCACATCGACGCCACGGCCCACCGGCTGCTCTTTCTACTATTGGTCCTGGTAACGCTCGGGTACAGCCGGCCTGTGCTCGGCCAGGATGTGGCGCCTCCCGCCGCGCCCGATCTGGCGGCGCCCGATGCAACCGCAACCGTGCCAGCCGCGCCCACGCCCGCCGCCAAACTTGAATCGGCTGATATCATCGCGCCGACGGCACCCACCGATGCCGTCGAACCGCCTCAAGCCATACCGATCAAACCGTTACGGCTGCGCCGCAGTTATTTCGCCACCGGCGTCGAGTCGCTTGGCATTTTGGCGGGCCTCAATATCGGCGGACGGCTGCTCAACTACAGCTACGTCAACGTGAGCGTTGATTCCCTGGCCAAGAATCTGAGCAGCCGCTGGGTCTGGGACGACGATCTGTTTGCAACCAATCAGTTTGGCCATCCGTATATGGGCTCGCTGTTTTACTCGTCGGCCCGCGCTAACGGCTTGAGCGTGCTGGGATCGGCGGCGGTCACGTATGTCGATAGTCTGATTTGGGAACTCGCATTTGAAACCGAGATTCCATCGATCAACGACCAGCTGCTAACGCCGGTCGCGGGCGTGTTGCTCGGCGAAGTATTACATCGTTGGAGTCGAAGTATTTTGTGGCGCCCCAACGGGCAACGGCCAGGCGTGCTGCGCCAAGTGATGGCTGGGGTGCTCAATCCCATCGGGCTCATTACGCGCCATACTTTTGGGGAAGCTTGGCGCATCGATCCGCCGCCGCCTAGCTTTGGCTGGCTATCGCTGGGCTGGGCCGGGCTGGCGACCGCCTTCGACACACCAAGCGGCACCACGGTGACACGGTCACGACTGGTGTTTGGCGGGCTTGCTTACATCTATGGCTTACCAACGAGCGCGCGCTACCAACCCCGACGCCCACTCGATCACTTCGATGCAAGATTTGAAGGCAATGCATCGCGGACCCAGAGCTACGCGACCTTGCGGCTACGCGGGCTGTTGTACGGCACGTCATTTGGTCACCGCCACCTGCGCGGCATCTGGGGTGCCTTCGGCGGCTACGATTTTGACAATCCTGAACGGCTGCGCGTTAGCACGCTGACCTTAGGCGTTGGCGCCACCATCCATGTGCCGATCCGAAATCGCATGTTTTTTCAAGGCACCGCCATCGCCAGCATTATTCCGTACGGCACCGCCGGCAGTGGGCTACCCGACAACGGCACCAATCGCGATTACCACCGTGGCCCTGGCGCGGCGCAGCTACTCGAAGCCAAAATCGGCTATCGCGGCGTCGGCATCGTGCGCGCTGCGATCAGCAGCTATGAGATCAACGGCAGCGCATTTAACGAAGGCGGCGAAGCCATCGTGCTCAGTCGCCTCGGCTTGATGGCGGCAATTACCGACCGGCACGCCGTTGGCGTGGAAGCGGGCTTTGGCTATCGTCACGCAACCTTCGAAGCCGCCGATAGCGTTACCGACCGTTCCGCCAGTTTACGGTTCTATTACGCGCTGATCCAAGACAGCGACTTCGGTGGCGGGCCGTAACCGCCACCCCCCGTAACCGCCAACCCAGCGTTTATTCGCGCACCACATGCGACTGTGCGCCACCTGGCTCCGTCCGGACCAGTATGACCT
>JAGPDK010000637.1 GCA_018057605.1 Kofleriaceae bacterium
ATATTCCACCGTTGCTGTTGACCGGGCGAGCAGCAAAAACTCGACCCGTAGCGTCCGAATTGTACCGCGCGCGGTCCGCCTGAGCCAACTTTCGGCCGACCTTTGCGCGCGCGCAAATTCTACGCGGTCTGGACCTGCCGCAGGGGTCAATAATGCGCCGGGATTGATCGCAATCCGGCGATCACGTGGTTCAAGTTATGTAAGAGCCGTTATGTTTCGCCAGCCGCGCAATTGCCCGCACCCCGAGTCACGGCCGGCTCGACGGCTACCAGGCCGCGTCAACCGCTGCGACCGCGCCTGGCTTGATCATCACAACCGTGGTCGATGTTTGATGTGCGCCAGTCAATCTTAAGACGTGTTTTCCCGAGGACAACCTGATTCGTTGTGGCGTGCTACCGTAGGCGACGCCGTCGACCCAAACGTTGGCCCAAGTTTGCGCAGTGACGACGACCAGCCCAGCGATCCGTCTGGCTTTGCTCGGTGACGGCAACGCTGGCCCCGAATAGCCGACCGGCGCGACCTCTGCCTCGGCCAAAACCGGCGACGGCGCCGATGGCCGTGCAGGCCCCGGCAGTTTAGCAACAGGCAACAACGACGTCGGCGTTGCAGTGGCGGATTCACCCGCCCCGCGACGGCGATGCGACGCGTCCGCCATGCCCCCCGCCACCAGCACCCCCACAAAAACACCAACCAAGAGACTCGCCGCACCGACCACCAGCCCACGCTGCCCGTGCCGCGACGACTTCAATTGGCCCCGCGATTGCGCCGCAGCTACGTCACCTCCAGGCCACCGGCGCGTTGCCGCTCGTGCAGGCAAAAAACCCAGCGCCAGGCCAGGGGCGGCAAGCGTGACATCATCCGCGGCGGCACGTACCGCGACCATGCGCGGCGCCAGCTGGGCCAAGGTGAGTGCGCCCTGTGGCAGGCCGAGCGCAAGCTGCTGCACGAACGCCTCCACCGTCGGTGTGCGCAGCGCGCGATTGTGAGCGAGCGCATCCATGATGACGGCACTCCAGCCCGAGGGCAAGTCGGCGCGCAGGTCACGAGGTGCAGGATAGGGATGATTGGTCAATAATTGCCCAATCAAGACGTACAGCGTGGCGCCTTGATACGGCAAGCGCCCACACACCAACCTGTACATCATGGTTGCGAGCGAATACACATCTGCCCGCGCGTCGGCATCGCGAGCGCCGCCGCCCGTCACGATTTCTGGCGCCATATAGCCCGGCGAACCAAGCATTTGCATCGTGCCGGTTTTATCGACCCCGCTGAGCTCGGCGCTGAGTTTGGCGACGCCGAAGTCTGTCAATAGCGCGCGCAACGGCAGCCCCGGACGATGATCGATTAACACGTTTTCAAGTTTCACATCGCGATGAATAATCGGCGGCACGTACGAATGCGCAGCATGTAACGCAGCGGCAACCTGCGCGATAATCTGAAACGCCTCGGCGCACGTCAGCACACCGCGCATGCTGAGATAATCCGCCAACGACCCGCCACTGATATACTCCATCAACAAAAATGGCCGCCCATCGGCCAACACGCCAGCGTCAAATACGTCGACGATATTGCGATCCGCAAGCGCGGTGACGGCCCGCGCTTCGCCCAAAAATCGCGCCAGCGCGACAGCTGGCATGGCCGGGTCCGGCGTCATCACCTTGACCGCACACTCGCGCCCTCCTAAGCGTTCGTTGACCGCTGCATACACATGGCCCATGCCACCTGCGCCAATGATCCGCCGAATTTGGTAGCCCGCGCCCACCCATTGGCCAATGTACGACTGCGGATCCCAGCGCAGCGAACATTCACTTGAAAAATCAGATACCCGATGACGTCGGTCCCCCTTGGCGGAACGTTGCGGCGGATCGGGTGGCGCAGCAGGTGGCGCAGCATGAGGCATGCGCGGGCTATCGTGCCACGCGGTACAATGTTGCGGATAATTTAGGAAGCGCGGTCCTCGCCATTGCTGCGACTCAAGCAGCGTACGCTGCGCAATCGACGAACTCGGCAGGTCGCGCGCAACGGCGACCTACAGTACAGTGGCCACCATGGCCCTGCTGCACAGCTTGCGCAACGTGATCACCGCGCATCCCTATGCCGTAGCGTCGCTTGCGGTCGGCTCCGTGGTCGTGAGTATCGGCGCAACCATGCTAGCGCTCATCTATTTGCCAGCCGACTACTTTTGCGAAGCACCGGCAGCCACCACGTCAAACCGCCACCACATCAGCCTGCGGGTTGTTATCAACATTGTGCGCAACTTGGCGGGTGCCGGGTTGGTCCTCATGGGCGTCGTGCTGTCATTGCCCGGCATACCCGGCCAGGGCCTGTTGACGATCTTGTTGGGCGTAATGCTAATGCAGATACCAGGGAAACGTCGGTTGGAGCGCCGCATCGTTGCTATTGCCGTGGTGCGGCGCGCCACCGAGAGGATTCGGCGCCGTTTCGGCCGGGCGCCATTTGACCTCAACTGCCCTTAAGCCCGTTGCGGTGCGGCTGCTGTGCCGCCGCAAGTTGTGACTGCATCCCGCCGCTGCTGCTAAGACATTACGCATTGCAGGTGGCGACCGCCTGCGCATTGCGTTCCTTTGGACCGCAGTGACCAGCGAAATATGCGAAGGTAGGTACTCTCGTGTCCGCGTCGTTACCCAACGCCAGCATGCCCCGGCAGCGCCCTGCATTGTCCGACGATGATGCCGAGTGTGTACGGCTGGCCTTTGCGCAATTGCCCAGTATTGCCCTGGGCGCGATGATGACATCCGTGATTGTAGCGTGGGTTGCCCATCACGAAATTTCGGCGGTGCGAGCACTGGGTTGGCTTGGCGCAGTTTGGCTCAATTCCGGCGTGCGGTTGGTGTTGTATTGGCGCTTCAAGCAACGCCGCCGCAGCAACGACGAACTCGGCCGCTGGCAATGGCTGATGTTTGCAGCGATGGGCGTCGCAGGCTCGGTGTATGGG
>JAGPDK010000165.1 GCA_018057605.1 Kofleriaceae bacterium
CCGCCGCAATGGGCTGCGTTGCTCGCGCAATTTGGCATCGAGCCGTTCGAACAGCGCGAGGCCGTCGGCGGCCGAGCCCGCAAAGCCCGCGATCACGCGACCGTCGCCGAGGCGCCGTACTTTTTTAGCCCCGGCTTTGACGATGGTGTTGCCCAACGTCACTTGGCCGTCACCGGCAACGACCACCATGCCAGCGCGGCGCACCGACAAAATTGTGGTCGAATGGATCTCCACTTTGCTCATGGTTATGGCGTAGCATTTCGGCTCGCCAAGCGCGCCAACGGCTAGCGATTTTTCGTGATGCGCGAAAGCGGCGATACCGGCGTTTTGCGTGGGCTGGGCGCTGCGGCACGCGCTGGCCATGCCGCCGCTGGCGCCAGCGGCGCCAGCGGTGCCTCGGCGACGCCAGGCAGATCGCGGTCCAACGTGCGCAAGGTTGCGGCGTGTTGGCTATTTTTGGCCCTTGGATGGGTGGCGTCGTACACGCTGGTCAGATGTTCGAGCGAAACTTTGGTGTAGATCTGGGTCGACGATAGTGACGCATGACCAAGCAATTCTTGAATCGACACAAGATCCACGCCACCGTCGAGCAAATGGGTTGCAAACGAGTGGCGTAAGCCGTGCGGCGTAGCTTTGGCGACCACTCCGCCGGCCACCGACCATTGCCGGACCATGCGCTGCACCGAGCGCGGCGTGAGCCGTTCGCCGTCGGCGTTGACGAATAGCGCTGCACCAGCACTGCCTCGTGCATCGGCGATGAGTGCAGCACGAGCCGGCAAGTACGTGAGGACGGCTCGATCCGCCACGCCACCGAGCGGCACCTGCCGAGATTTGCCACCCTTGCCGCGCTGCACCAACACCAACGGCACGCCGTAACGATCGCGATCGATATCCGTCGTGTTCAAGCTGCAGCATTCACTGACCCGCAACCCGGTGCCGTACAGCAGTTCCATTAACGCGGTATCGCGCAGCCGCAACAACGCGTGCCGGGCCTGTTCTTGCGACGACAGTTTCCGGTGTGAGGTGCGGCCGGTCGCAGCCGGTGCTTCCATCAAGCGGAAGGCATCGTCGACATCGAGCGCACGTGGCAGACTTTTTTTCTTCTTGGGACCACGCATCGTCGCAGCGGGATTGCCTTCAATTGCGCCGCGTTTGCGCAAAAACCGGCCGAATGCTCGGATGCTCGACAATTTGCGCGCCACCGTACTCGCTTCGGTGGTGCCATGCAGGCTGGCGAGGTGACTACGAATATCCATGGCCGACAATTTTGCCAACGCCACATCCGCGCCACGTTTTTCCACCAGATGCGCGCGCAACGCCGCGACATCGCGCAGGTACGCGGCCACGGTATGGCGCGAATACGCACGCTCGACCTTGAGGTAGTCGATGAAGGCCGCCATGGCGGTGTCCCAGTTCACGTTGCTAGCGTACTGGATCGTTGCAGCGCGGGCTAGTTTCCCAACCTTGCCAGCCTGTGCCATGCCCCGCCCTGCTACCATCCGGTATGCGTCGTTGGCTCGGGCTGTGGTTTTGCGCAACGCTGGTACCAGTCGCAGCCGGCTGCCAAGTCATTGCGCCGCCACCGACGCTGGCGTTGCACGCCAGCACAGAACCAGCGCCAGTCGATGCGACCACCGCCATGGTTGTGGTCGGGGTCACCGGCCAGCTGCTAGGTGGCGACGGCTGGGGCATGGCGGTGCGAGCCGAGCGGCAAACCCGCGATGATTTGGCCGTCGGCCTCGAGCTTACCGGCGGGCGCGGTCAAGAAGACAATCATCTCAATGGCAGTGATCGGTCGCGCCATTGGCTGGTGGCGGTGCGCAATTACGGCCGCTTTGCATCACCGGCGCACAACTGGATAGCAGCGACCGGCGGCCTGAGTTTATCGGTGATGGACACCGGGCTCGTTTCACTGGCGCCGCACCTTGGTGGTGCCGTCAGTTATCCAAATCAAGCGTTTGTGCCCACGCTGCAATTGTCGGCCGCCGTTGCGGTTCCGTTACGGCGCGGCCAGCCCTTCGGCGAACAGCGCAGCGCCGATGGTGCGAACTTTGGCAAGCGCCCGTCGCTCACCACGTATTGGTTGGCCGATGTCGAATTTCTTGTACCCGTTGCCGAGACCAACAATGCGCTGTCGCTCAACCTCGGCGCAGCCGCAGGCTATGGCGATGAAGAAGGCTTCTTTGTAGGTGTGTCGGCGGCCGACCAACAGCGGTTTGACAGCACTAAAACGTCAAATCGCTAACCGCCTATGGTGTCCGATATTCGGACGATATGTCCGGCAGCTGGACAGTGATGTCCCACGGGCGGACACGCTAGAAATCAATTCCGATTTTCGGCGGTGATTTTTCATTGATCGCTGATAAGCGAAAGATGGGAATACCTCGCCAAGTTTTGCCCGGTCGCTTTTACACTCTGACGCGGCGCTGCGTGAACCGCATGTTTTTGCTGCGGCCCGACGAGCAGACCAACAATAATTACCTGTACTGCCTCATTTTGGCGGCGATTCGTTTCAACGTTGCGATCATCGCGACCTGTGCGGTGTCAAATCATCACCACACTACCCTGCTCGACCGTGATGGCCGGCTACCGGAGTTCGTGCATTATTTCCATGCGTTGTTGGCGCGCTGTCAAAACAGATATCGCGGCCGCTGGGAAAACTTCTGGGCTAGTGGTGGACCTTCGGCGGTCGAGTTGGTGGATCCAGGCGATATCGAGCGCTCGGTGGTTTACACGCTGACCAATCCGGTGAAGGATTTCCTCGTCGAAGAAGTAACGCAGTGGCCAGGCGTCAACAGTTGGAGCGCGTTGCGTGCGGACCGTGCGTTGACTGCGACGCGGCCGCGGCATTTTTTTCGCAAGCGTATGCCGGCGCGGGTCGAATTGAAGATGGTAGTGCCGGCTGAAGCCGGCGTTGGCAGCCATGATGAATTCGTCGAGCGCGTTGGTGTTCAGATCGCTACCGTGGAAGATGCCTGTCGGCAGGAACGTAATACCACCGGGCGGCGCATCGTGGGCCGCCGTGCGGTGTTGCAGCAATCCCCGTTTGATTCGCCGACATCTTCGGCGCCACGTCGGCGGCTTTCACCGCGCGTCAAATGCGCCGACAAATGGCGCCGCATCGAAACCCTCGCTCGCAACCGCGCCTTCGTCGCCGCGCATCGCGAAGCCCGCCTTGCGTGGATTGCTGGCAAGCCGCACGCCTTTCCGCCTGGCACCTGGGCCTTGCGGCATTTGGTCAAGCCCGATGCCCGCGCGGTCGCCATTGACCGCGCCACCCAGTTCGCCGACCACGACCTGTAGTCGCCGCACCAAAAAATCTGCCGCCCCGTCCGACGATCGCTGCCCGCCTCGTCGGCGCTAGCATTTTCGGCCTCTTGATTTCGGCCAATTTCGCGCGCGATCAGCCCTGCCGATCGCCCAGTTTTTTCCGCATTTCGCGCCAAAATTCGCCAGCGCCGCGCGTGTTGGTCGCCGCGCGCCTCCGGCTTGCCGGCACTCCCGTGGCGCTCGCTTCACGAACCCCGTTCGGGATCTTCGATCTTCGTGGCGCTCGCTTCACGAACCCCGTTCGGGATCTTTGGACACGTTGCCGTTTGGCTGTGCCGGCCAGGTGTCCGCTCGTTTCCCTCCCAAACTGCCAGCAAATTACTGAAACCAATACGAATAAACGGTGTCGTAGGCTCCGATGCGTAGATTTAGCGGGCGTTCGATAATCTGTGTGTGGGCGATGTTGAGTTCGGGATTGGGGCCACTGGTGCCGATGGCAACGGCAGGCGCTGCACCGACGGCGGGCGCGCCAGCTGCGACGCCGATCGCCGCCACCAAAGGGCCGCCGCAACGTAAGCATGTGAAACAAGATACGACTGCGAACAAGAATCAATTGAAGATCGACGTCGATGCGACCAGCACTACGGCGACGTCAGCGACGGTCGCACTGACCGACGCCGAAGCCAATGCATTGCTCGCTCGCTTGCCGCCGCTGCCGACCACCCGTGCACCGATACCACCCATGCGTGCGCCAAGCGCAGCGCCACCTGCGACGAGCAACATCAACACCGTTGCGTTCGCGCCGATCAACGGCAGCGGCAAAGTTCGTAACGATACCGGTGCATCGGCGGGTCCAGCGACCGCCCCAACCGCACCACCGGTGCAAGCGCCAGCCACCGTGATGGCTCCGCCGGAGATTCTCCCGAAAGGTGAAATCACTCGCGAACTCGAGGTCCGCATTCGCTTCACCGAGCCGATGGTGCCAGTGGGCCGCCTCGACGACGCCAAGCCGGCCGTCACCATTTCGCCAGCGGTGCCGGGCACGTGGCGCTGGATTGACACCAGTGTGCTTTCCTTCAGCGCTGCAGCATCGCGCTTGCCGCAAGCCACCGAATTTATCGTCACGGTGCCGGCCGGCACACGCAGCCAAAACGGTGGCGCGCTTAGCAAAGACGCGATGGGCACGTTTCGCACGGCGCCGGTTGCACTATGGAGCGCGTATCCCAATACGCCGTTGCTACCGAGCTCTGCGATCGCGGTGATCTTTAACCAAGAGGTAGATGCTGCGAAAATCGCGCCGTTTATTTCGGCCGTCGATGCCAAAGGCAAACCCATCGCAGTGCATCAAGTGACGCTGGACCAAGCCAAAGCAAGCTGGCAGCTCAACCACGCGCTCAAATTCGATCCCAATGTTGCAGACTGGCAACACCGAGTCGTGTTCGTCGCGCCTGATCAGCCGTGGCCGTCCGGCATGCGAGGCAAAATCATCCTCAAAGCGGGAGCCCCGTCGGCGGAGGGGCCACGCGTCACGACCAAAACCAGCGCAGCAAGCTTCGCGATAGCACCTGCGTTTCGCGTGCTGGGTATTGCCTGCGGCAACAATAAACCTAAACGCTTCAACGCACGCTGCGCCACCGACGAGCCGATTACCGTCGCTTTCAACAATCAGATCGACCCGGCCTCTTACAACGATAAAAGCGTGACGTTTGCCAGTGGCAGGCACCAGACCCTCAACGATACCCGTATTTGGATCGCCCCACCCGACACCCTTGGCACACCCCTCAAGGTGGAAGTCGCGCCATCATTGGTCGACATCTACGGCCAACCGTTGCAACTCGATACACCGTCGACGTTTAGCCAATATCGCGCCGTGCACCCGGACCACTATTCGCCCGAGTTTGAAGCATCGTCGGGCTTGTTAATACTCGACCCGCGGTTCGAAATCCCGCAGTGGGTGGTGCGCGGCCGCGCGCTTAGCGCCGTGAAAGTATCGTTGTATCGAGTTGAGCCGAAGGACTATTTCGCCTTTGCCAAAACCGAAGACTATGGCTATCAAGAAGCCGACGACTTCGACGCCTTCGACGATGGATCGCCGGTGCGCAGCGGAAAGCAACGCGCGGTGCCAATCGGCAAAAAAGTCTACGAAACCACGGTCGCCGTTGGCGCGCAAAGCGAAGCGATCATCCGCGTCGATCTACGCAAAGGCTTACCCGCCGCAGGCGTTGGCCACTTGGTTGCCATCGCCGAGCCGATTGCAACCGGCTTAGCCAAAAACAAAAATCGCTACCAAAAGCTAGAGCCGGTGCGTGCGTGGATTCAAGTGACCAAACTCGGCGCGTCGGCGCGTATCGATGGTGACGACGCACATCTGCAAGTGTACGGCGTCGACACGGCGCACTCACTAGCTCCGGTGGCGAACGCCAGCACCCGCATGCTGCGCAGCGACGCGACGACATTCACGGGTAACGCCACCGACGCAACGGGCGCTGCCAAACTGCCACTGCCGCCAGCGCCACCTGCGAACGCCAAACCACGCAAAAACGACCTCAGTGCGCTGCTATTGGCGACGGCGGGTGCCGACAGCGTTTTTGTCAACGTCTCGACAGTGGAGCGCGCGATCCGTGTGCAAGACACGCTTTGGTATGTGACCGACGATCGCAAATTGTACAAGCCCGGCGAAATGTTCTATCTCAAAGGCTGGGTTCGCAACTTGCTGCATGCACCGGCTGCTGCGCCGCAAATTCCGACCTTTGGGCAAACAGTTACCTATACCATCGCTGACCAGCGTGGCGCGCCGTTGGCCAAAGGCACGGCAAGCCTGTCATCGCAAGGAGGCTTTGATCTAGCCGTAAAACTGCCAAGCAACAGCAATCTCGGTGGTGCGACGGTGACGTTGACGACCAACCAAACAACCTATAGCCATTGGTTTCGAATCGAAGAATTCCGCACGCCTGCCTATGCCGTTGCGCTTGAAGCCGACCTCGCATTTGCTGGCAGTCAGCCGGTCTTCGTCGGTGACCAAGTCGAAATGCGAACCGAAGCCAGCTACTACGGCGGCGGCAAACTCGCAGGCGCAGGGTTATTGTGGAACGCAACGCTGACCGAAACCCGCTTCACCCCGACCAGCTGGAGCGGGTATACGTTTCAAGCATTCCATCGCGACCGCGATCGGCACAACTCCACCGATAGCCAACGCCAAACCTCGCTTGGCCCTGATTCAGCTAACACGGCACGTTTCGGCATCACGTCGCTGCATGAAAATCGTCCGGCGTTGCTGCGTGTCACCGCTAGCGTTACCGACGTCGATCGCATGACCATAAGGGCCGAAGCACGATCCATTTTGGTGCATCCTGCAGCACTCTACGTTGGCTTGCGGGCCAAGCCCGATGTTGACGATACGGTTGAAGTCATCGTCACTGATCTCGAGGGCAACCCGGTGGCGAATCAGCCCGTGACACTCACCATCGAAGGGCAAGTCGGCAATACGTGGGATCGCGCCGGCGTGAAAGTTGTTGACACCCAACGTTGCAACGTGACCAGCAAAACCACGCCGGTAAGCTGCCCGGTCAAAAAGAAAGACATCCTTACTCGTTACTTGGTATCCGCAGCGATCACCGATGCCATGGGCCGGCGCAACGCGGCAGATTTTGTAATGCCATGGTCGACGCCGCAATCGCAGGTGATTCAGTTTTCGGCGCAAGTAGACAAAGACCTGTATCGCCCTGGCGACAAAGCCAAGCTATCGGTGTTTGCCAAAGACGTACCCGCGATTGCAACGCTGACCATTTCCAAAAATGGCATCGCGTCGGAGCAGCAAATCGTGTTGCAGAAGCAGCAAACCACCATCGAAATCCCAATCGAAAGCCGTTATCTGCCGAACGTGCATGTCGATATTGAATGTTTGCAACGAGTGCCAGCAGCAACCGCGACTACGAACCTGCCACCGCAAATCCAACGCTCGACCCAATCGTTCGAACTTCACGTTGATATCGAAAGCGCACGCCTTGATGTGCGAACGCGAGCGTTAGCCGCGAGCGTTGCGCCAGGCGCAAATGCGACCTTCGAAGCTGTCGTTACCCGCGCTGGCAAGCCGGTTGCAAATGCCGAAGTGGCGCTCATTGCCGTCGACGAAGCGATCTTGGCGGCAGCGGGCGCTGTGTTTGAAGATCCACTTGCGCCTTTTTACCCAGATGCCAACGATCGCATCGAAAGTGCGTCGACGATTGAGCTGCTGGGCTACGACGACGAGAAGTTACTTGGCGAACCCGGCGTGTCACGCCGCAAGCTTGCCCCCGACGAAAACACTGGCTACGGCACCGGGGCTGGCCACTTGGGCTCGTCAGGTGCCGGCTCTGGTGGCAGCTTCGGCTTCGGCAGTGGCGTGGTGGCTGCACGCAGCGACTTTCGAGCCAACGCGCTGTTTGCGCCGACCCTCAAAACCGATAGCAACGGCGTGGCCCGCATCACCGTCAAAATGCCAGAGAATCTCACTCGCTTTCGGATCATCGCGTTGGCGTCGTCGGAAACCGGCTATTTCGGCAAAGGCGAAAACGCCATCACGGTGCAGCGCCCGCTCAATATCCGCGCCGTAGCACCACGCTTCTTGGTGCAAGGCGATCGCGTCGCAGTGCCGTTTGTGGTGCAAAACCTCACGGATAGCGCAGCGACGATCAACGTTGCAGCGCGCGCAGCGAACTTGAAAAATACCGGTGTACGCGGCAAACGCGTGACCATTGCAGCCGGCGAACGCGCTGAAGTGCGGCTCGATTTTGCGACTGCAGCCCAAGGCACCGCAACGATTTCGGCGATTGCGCAAGCAGGCACTGATGCCGATGCTGTCACGGTAACGTTGCCGGTCTATGCACCAGCTACAACCGAGGCATTCGCGGTGTACGGCACCACCGACGCTGCGCCGCGATTCGAACGCCTCGCGGTGCCCAAAGATATTTTCCAAGACGTCGGCGGTCTCGATGTGTCGATGGCGGCAACCGAAATGCAGTCACTGGTCGATGGTTTTTACTATCTGTATCGCTATCCATTTGAATGCGCTGAGCAGCGCTCTGCGCGCATGCTTGCCACTGCATCGCTGTACGATATTCTCGATAGCTTCAACGTCGTTGACCGCCCAACGCGCGACGAAATCGCAGCGACGCTCAAGCGCGATATTGAAACGCTCGGCAAATCGCAGCGCAGCGACGGTGGTTGGGGCTACTTCCCTGGTTACGACACCGACATCTTCGTAACCACGCAAGTGCTCGACGCATTAGTTGCGAATCGTGCAACCGGTGCCGTGGTTGATCGCGCAAAACGCTTCGTTGCAGCGGAACTCGCAAAGGTGATGCGCACGTTGCAAAAGCTGCCGGGGCCGTTGCCGGTCGGCGAGCAAGCGTCGACTCGCTTCCTCGTTGGTGCCGCTGCGTACCAAATGCAAGTGCTAGCCGCTGCAGGCAGCAACCAACGTACCGCTGCAGCAACGTTGCATCGCCTCGCAAGCAAGCTCACCGCCTACCCCGTCGACGCGCAAGCGCGCTTATTGACGTTGGTAGCGAAACAACCAAGTGCAGCCGCGATGCGCAGCGAGTTGGTGGAACGTTTGTTGTCGGCCAGCCACGAAACTGCAGGCAATGCCACGGTGGCCTCCGCCGCAGTCGAAGCTGAACGGCTGTTGCTGCCGTCCGACGCTAAATCAACCGGGCTAACACTGACGGCATTGTTGGCCGAAGTGCCCGACCACACCATGATTCCGAAACTTGCACGTGGCGAACTCGGCTTGCGCCGGGGCGGCCGGTGGATGACGACCCAGGAAAACGTTGCAGCGTTGCGCGCGATGCGCCGCTACTTCGATGTGTATGAAAAAGTGACGCCGCAGTTCACCGGCCAAGCGTGGCTTGGCAGCACGGCCTACACCGAAGCCACGTTTGCCGGCCGCACCACCACCACCGCGCAAGCGCACGTCGCGTGGCCACAGTTGCCCGCTGGCAACACCGACGTCGCTTTGGTGAAAAATGGCACGGGCCGTTTGTACTACCGCGTTGGCATTACCTACGCGCCGACGCAAACGCTAACGACGGCGCTTGATGCAGGCTTCGTCGTGAATCGCAGTTACGTTGCCGTCGATAAACCAAGCGACGTAACCCGCGACGCCAAGGGCGATTGGCACATCAAGCTTGGCGCCAAAGTGTTGGTGCAGCTTGACGTCATTAACTCAACGCCACGGTTTGGGGTGGCGTTGGCGGATCCATTGCCTGCAGGTTTCGAGACGATCAACACCGCCCTAGCCACCGCCGAGGCAGCCGCGCCGACCAACAATGACTGGGAATGGCGTGCGACCAATTTCCGCGATGAGCGCAGCGAAGCATTTGCCGCTCAGCTGCGCGCTGGCAAGCATCACTTTGGCTATTCCGTGCGCGCCACGACGCCTGGCACCTTCTTCACAGCGCCAGCGCGCGCCGAAGAAATGTATGCGCCAGAAACATTTGGCCGTTCGGCTGGATATCGCGTGATCGTCGAGTGAGCGGCGAGTGACGTCGCGATTCTTTGGGGATCGAGCAAGGGTTAGGCCTCACTGCGCAACGCTTCGAGCGTTTGGATGGCTTTGCCAACGACGCACCAGTCGGTTGCGGGTGGCGGAAGGCTGCGATTGCGCTCAATCGATTCACTGCGAACGTGCTGCTCTCGTTGGAGACCGGTGAGGTCCACACGGATTCTGGGGGACAAGGCGCCCGCCGCTACGTGAGCAACGCGCCCGGCCATTTGCGCCATCAGCCGTTCGCGAAAGTCTCGAATCTCTTTAACAAACTCAATACGAGGAAGCGTCCAGCGTCCGAACTCTGCGGTCCATGCCGCATGACCCTCGATAACTTTATCGCGGTTGTCCCACTCACCATGAACAAGCTCGAGGTCCGACCAGAAGAGCACGGTGGTAGAAGGAGTGAGGTAGCCCGAATCAAGCGTACGGAGCCCTATCCACG
>JAGPDK010000166.1 GCA_018057605.1 Kofleriaceae bacterium
TTCGGAGCGCGCTACGGCAGTGACCATGCGATTGCATTGCTGCTGCAACTTGTGGCGCCAGTACGGGCTGAACGTTGCGCGAACGTCGGAATCGATAATGAGTTCAAGCATGAGATTCGATCGCGCGGCAGCTACGCTAACGTGTTCCAAATTTTACTGCCGACGAACAAATCGAACAAGGCCGCATCCAGCTTGCCTTGTTTGACGTCGCCGGCAATCACATCCAACGCCCGTTCGATCGGCATCGCCCGTTTATACGGCCGATCTTTGGCGGTGAGCGCATCATAGATATCCGAGATAGCCATCATACGGGCCGCGATCGGAATGTCGACGGCATGACGACCAAACGGGTAGCCGGTGCCGTCGAGTTTTTCATGATGGGCGCCAGCGATCAACGGCACTCGACGCAACGACTGGCCCCATGGAATTTTGCACAGAAAATTATAGGTATGGGTGACGTGGCTGTTGATTTCGAGCCGTTCGTCCTCGGTAAGTGAGCCACGGCGGATTTGCAACGCGGCCGCCTCTTCGCTCGATAACAACGGCAGCGTTTGGCCAAGTTCGTTGATGTACGACATCTTGGCGATTTCCGTAATCCGCTCGAAGCCGCCCTGGTCCAACACGGTTGGCTCATTGGCGGCCATGATGGAGCGAATGACATCGTCCAGCATCGTGAGGCGCTGTGCGACTTCGCCTTCAATGGTCGTCAGCGTGCGATGCCGATGCTGTTCAAGTGCAGCCATTTCTGCGGCGTGCTGCTCGCTGGACAACTCCAGCAAGTAACGAATTTTTCGCTCGGAGCCTTCAAGCTGGTAAGTCTTGCGAATGTAGTTGAACCGTTCAACCACCAGGTCGCGCTCATGTTCATAGAGTTTTTTGGCTTTGACCAGCACGTGTTCACGCACGCCAACTTTGCCAAAGTCGTGCAACAGCGCGGCGTATTCGATTTCGGTGAGGTCGTCGCGTGAAAACGACACATCATGCAGGCCAACCGCCGCAAGCTGGGACGGGTAATGTTCCTGATGATGATTCACGGTCCGCGCCAGCCCGACCGTCAGCGTGGCAACCCGCTCCGAGTGGCCAGATGTTGTGGGGTCGCGCGATTCAATCGCCGTGACCGAGGCTTTCACAAAGCCATCGAACAGTGATTTTACTTCGTCGTACAACCGTACGTTTTCCAGCGCAATACCGGCTTGTGATGCCAAGGTGGTCACGTAGGCCACCGACAATTCGTCGAACGGCACCACACCGTCGTCGAAATCCGCAGGCAGGTCCAAAGTCAACCAACCCTTGCCGCGCTTATTGATGAGCTGAATGACACCAATTACTTCGTCGCGTGCCGAAATCATCGGCACTACCAAAACCGAGCGAGTTTGATAGTGGTATTTGTCGTCAAATGACCGATCGTGAATGAAGCCCCAGGGATTATTGCCTTCACCTGGCGCATCCAACGCGTACAGATCGCGGATGTTGAGCACTTCGGATTGCAGCACCGAGGCGCCAACAATCGATGCGTGCGACACCGGCAAGACAAAACCCGCCGGCTCGACGGTGCGGCTGTCATTTTGCGATGCAACAAAGCGCAACGTGCGCGTGCCATTCTGATCGCCTTCGATTGTATAGACCGACCCAGCGTCAGCACTGGTGACTTCACATGCGCGCCGCAAGATAATCGCCATGAGCGACCCCATTTCGCGCTCCTGCGACAACGCTCGGCCAATCGAAATGAGCATGTCGTTTTCATGGCGCGCGCGTTCAAGATCGAGTTCTAGCGTCGCCGCCACAAAGCGTTGACCGATGGCGTTTGAATGATGGCGCAATGCAAGCAGCAAGCGCTCGCTTGACATCGGACTGACCAGCGTCGCCACGTCGGCGTCAAGCAATGCTGTGTCGCCGGCGTGCGACCACAGGCGCTCCAGCTCATTGTCGTCGCCGAGTAACAGCAGCGCATAATTTCCGGAACGCGCACGTTGCAGATGGCGCTCAACATCGGCCTGCACTGCCCACGCCCCGGGCCACGCCAAGACCACAAACACGGGTGACCGCACGCGATGTTGAACTTGTTCGAGTTCAACCCAGTCGTCGCCTTGGCGCCGAACTCGATAATTGGTGAAACGAGCATCCGACGTCACGACGTCAACCAATTCAAACGGAGTCCCTATCAGCGGCGCAGCCACGCCGCAATCCTACACCAACATCTCCACGACGACGCGGCCAGCACGGGCCAGCTAGCAATTTTCTGGGCGTCGCGCTCGCCGGACGCAGGAAACTAGGTGGCTGGTGTTACATGAGTGAGGAAGCCCAGATGCAAGGCGGAGTGCGAACCGGACCGGAGCATACTCATGTATGTGAGGACCGGAAGCGCAAACGACAACGCAGCAGATGGGCTCCGCAACCATGTAACACCCGTCAACTAGAAGAAGTTGCCGATGGTGAACTCGAACACCAACGGATCCTCATTGAACTGCGCTTGGCGATCGAGCGGGATACCCCATTCAAACCGCAGCGGACCGATCGGCGAAACCCAACGGAAGCCAAAGCCTACGGATTTACGCAAACCGGAGGTAAGCGATTCTGGGAATCGGAAACATGGGTCAAACTTAATCGAAACGATCGAGCTCTTGCGTTGTAAGCCGGAGCAATACCGGTCTTCCAAGTTGTAGGCATTGCCCATGTCAAGGAACACGACGCCCGAGATCCCGATGCGCTTGAATAGCGGGAACTCGATTTCGCTGTTCCAAATGAACTGCATGTTACCGCCAAGCGGCAACGAACCAAGGCTTTGGCCAACATCGCCAGGCGAACTCGTGGCAATGCGTGGACCCAACGAGCGTGGCGCAAAACCACGCACGTCAAAAATACCACCGATGAGATAGCGTTCACTAATTGGTACCCCAAGTGGATCGCGACTGGTGGTGATGCCGACTTCCGCGTTGATCTTCAGCACGAACGGGCCCCACAACGGTCGGTAGTGCCGAGCGAAGCCACCCCATCGGAAGAACCGGTTTTCGGACAATGTCCCAGCGCCCGCATATTCAGCAAAACCGTTGAGGAACCAACCTTTGGTTGCGAACAGGCGATTATTACGGGTGTCGTACTGCAACGAAGCCCGCAACGACGAGGTAACCCCGCCGCGGAACAGATTGGCGACGCTTTGCGCAGCAATCGGCGCCCGGGTTGCGCCAAGACTCGTGAAGCCACTCGAACCCGTGGAGATTTTCACGGTTTCAAGTTTATACGTTAAGAAAGCGCGCGCTTCGTACGACAGCGGGTAGCCCCACGTGAGCGAACCACCCGAAGCATTACGCGCGAAGTTACCGAAGCCACGGCTTTGGTTGTACAAGTCGAAGGCGAAAGTCCAGTTAGTGTCGAGAAAGTAAGGTTCAACAAAGCGCAGCAAAAATAGCTGCCGCAACGACGACAACTGCGCTTGCAGCGCGAGGGTTTGGCCGCGCCCAAACAGATTGTTTTGTGAAACTTGAGCCTGCGCGATGAAGTTTTCTACCGACGAAAAGCCAGCGCCAATTTGGAACGTGCCGGTCGAGGTTTCACACACTTCAACGGTTACTTCGACAAACTCATCCGAGCTACCACGTTTGGTTGATACCGTAACCGGTTCTTTGTCGTCGCCGCACTTGAAAAAACCTAGCGCGGTGATGCGGCGTTTTGAAATGTCGAGGTTGGTATTATTGAACAACTCGCCTTCGGCGATTTTCATTTCGCGGCGAATTACTTTGTCGCGAGTTTTGGAGTTGCCGCGAATATTTATGCGTTCGAAGTAGGCCTTTTTGCCACGCGCGACTTCAAAGGTTAACGAAATCTGCCGCTTGTCGAGATCAACCTTCATCAGCGGCGACACGTTGGCGTAAGCGTAGCCTTGGTCCATGTAATACGACGCCAGCGCTTCGCGGTCTTGAGCAATAACGGTGCGCGAAAACTTTGAACCAGCGCGAATGCGCAACCGATCCAATTGATCGGCGGCAGAGCCGATTAAGTCGCCTTTGAACTCAACTTTCCCAATGGTAAAAGGCGGACCTTCGTCGATCGGCACCGAGAGGTACATGTACGCTTTGTCGCGCGACATCCGCACTTGCGGCGTACCGATTTTGGCGTTGGCAAAACCACGGTCGTAGTAGAAGCCGTTGAGCACGAGCAAATCGCGTTCAAAGGCTTTTTCATTAAAAACCCCTGAATCGTCAAGGAACGACAACGCGCCCGGCCGTTTGGTGCCGACGAACACGGTGCGCAGTTCGTCGTCGGTTAGTTGGGTATTGCCAACAAACTGCACATCGCGGATCTGCACCTTCGAGCGTTCCGTGATGTAAAAATACACGTCGCTTTCGGATTCGTTTGCAGGTTTGACTTCGAACGTCACCGCAGCCAAGTAGTAACCTTTGCCGCGATAGGTTTCGATCAGTTTATCGCGGGCTAATTTGATCTTGCCAATATCGACGATAACATCAAGCGCTAACCCACCCGCGTCAGGCTCGCCCAGCGCCTTGTTAAGATCTTCGAGATCAACTTGTTCGTTACCAGCGATCAGTACTTTACGAATCGACGGCTTTTCTTTGACCGCGTACGTTAAAATTACATTACCGGTCGCGGCCACTTCGGCTTCCACTGCCACGTCGGCAAATTTCTTCATGCCCCAAATAGCGCGGACATCTTCGCGAATCTTCGCCGATTCAAGCGGTTTGCCGATTTTGGAGACCAAGACAACTTTGATGGCATCGTCTTCGATTTTACGATTGCCACGAAACTGGACAGTCTCGATGTTGCGGCCCTGCAGTTTAAGCGCGTCATCGCTGCCATCGCCCTCGGTCGGCGGCGCTGGCACCGCAGGCACACTTGCCGGCCCGGCCGGCGTGGTCGGCCCAGTCGGCGCCGTCGGTTGCGCCGCCAACGGGCTTACTGCCAACAGCAAAGCCGCAACCACTGTCACCATGCGAGTTAGCACGATCATAGGGCACCATCGGCGGTCGGAGCCGGAGCAACATCAACATGGGCCGTGCGCACGGAGTCCTGTGCATGAACATCTAGCAAGCGCCCGCCGTCAACCATGCGTAAACGCCGTGGCATCAAGTCCGCCAATTCTGGATTGTGCGTCACCACCAACAATGTCGACCCACGTTCGCGATTGAGATTGAGAAATAACTGATGAATGTCTGCGCCAGTTGAGCGATCGAGGTTACCGGTGGGCTCATCAGCGAGTAGCAACGCCGGCTCGAGCACCATGGCCCGTGCCAATGCCACGCGCTGTTGCTCGCCACCCGAGAGCTCGGACGGCCGGTGGGTCATGCGTTTGGCCAACCCAACCTGCCCCAGCATATCCGTGGCTTTGCGTCGGGCTATCGCCTTGGGCATGCGTTGCACTAAGCAAGGCATCATGACGTTTTCGAGCGCCGTGAATTCCGGCAGCAGGTGGTGAAACTGAAATACGAAGCCAATGCGACGGTTGCGAAATTGCGCCAAGCGGCCGGCCGTCATGTGGGTGAGCTCTTCACCGTCGAACTGAATCGAACCCGAACTCGGCAAATCTAACGTGCCGAGGATTTGCAAAAATGTCGACTTGCCAACGCCGGAGGCGCCGACCACTGCAACCATATCGCCCGGCGTCAGTTCTAAATCGACACCTTTGAGCACGGACAGCGTCGAGCCCCCGTGTTCGTACCATTTGCACAAGTTCTTGACGGAGACCCGGGCGCCGTTGCTCACAACCGCTGGACCACCTGCAGCTTGGGCCTCATCGGCCAAGCCAGGAAGTTGAGCAGTGTTGGTTTCGGGTGCGGCAGCGTGCGTGTCAGTCACAAGATTCCTTAGGCGGGGCGAGAACTTACTGGCTAGGTCCGGCACTGTCAACGCGGATAGGACCAGCGATCTCATGAACCGGTTGCCTGCGATACCGCGATAACCCGGCACGGATCCCGGGCCTATTTGACGCCCCTGCTCGCTTCCTGCCGCCGAAACGCAAAACAGACACCTTTCGGTGCCTGTTATTACAAAGGGACTTGCCCGTCCCTTCTGCCGACGACAAGTCGCCGGCATTCAACCCACCACGCGTTTCTCGTGCGGGTTAGGTGGCGCCAGCGTAAGGTCGCGCTGGCCTCAGTTCAGAGTCCTAAATGACCCGCTACCCCTTTTTCGCGACTTCCGAACCAATGCGCATTCCGTAGAACGAGCGGTAGGCAAACGCCATCGAGATCAACAGCGCCACAGCGGCAATGCCCCACTTGAGGTTTTGGTTTTCGATCTTGAGCGCCAAGCCAACTGCCAACACGCCGAACAGCGTGGTGAATTTGATGACTGGGTTGAGGGCAACCGACGAGGTGTCTTTGAACGGGTCGCCAACGGTGTCGCCGACCACGCAAGCTGCGTGCAATTCGGTGCCTTTGGCCTTCATGTTCACTTCGACAACCTTCTTCGCATTGTCCCAAGCGCCGCCTGCGTTGGCCATGAAGATGGCTTGGTACAAGCCAAACAGGGCCATCGAGATCAGGTACGCAATAAAGAAGTAAGGGTCAACCAGGGCGAAGCCCAGGGTCGAGAAGAACACCACCATGAAGATGTTGAACATGCCCTTTTGAGCGTAGATGGTGCAGATTTCGACGACTTTCTTGGAGTCTTCGGTCGATGCCTTGGTCGCGCCATCGTCGAGCTTAATGTTCGACTTGATGAATTCAACAGCGCGGTATGCGCCAGTCGAAACTGCTTGGGTTGAAGCACCGGTGAACCAGTAGATCACAGCGCCGCCAGTGATGAGGCCGAGCAAGAACGGCGGGTGCAGCATCGACAATTTGGCGATTTCACTAGCGGCCAAGCCCTTGGTGACCAGCATGATGAGCGCGAAGATCATGGTTACGGCGCCGACCACAGCGGTACCAATAAGCACTGGTTTGGCAGTGGCTTTGAAGGTGTTACCTGCGCCGTCGTTTTCTTCGAGCAAGTGTTTGGCGCGTTCGAAATCCAAGTCAAAGCCGAAGTCTTTTTTAACTTCTTCTTTGATGCCATCGATCGACTCAATCATCGACAGTTCGTACACCGATTGTGCGTTATCAGTGACTGGACCATACGAGTCAACTGCGATGGTGACCGGACCCATGCCGAGGAAGCCGAAGGCCACCAAGCCGAAGGCAAACACAGCCGAAGCGGCATTGGCTGCAAACCAGCTGAGTTGGTCAGCGCCCGAGTTGGCGCTCATCAACAGATCAGCCAAGCCAACCGTGGTCGAAATGCCATAAGCCGTGCCCATGAGCGCAACGATAATCAAACCCATCCAGTAGGCCGAGAAATTACCCGCGGTGAGGCCAGCAAGAATGTTGAGCGATGGGCCGCCTTGTTTGGAGGCTTCGACGGTTTCTTTGACGTGAGCCGAGTTGGTCGAGGTGAAGATCTTGACGGCTTCAGGAATGATCGCGCCAGCCAGGGTGCCGCACGAAATAATCGCGGAGAGTTTCCACCACAGGCCGTGGCTCAAGTGGAATTCGCTCACGCCGAGCAACAGGTAAGAAACCAAGAAGGTCAACGCAACCGAAACAATCGAGGTCAACCACACCAACACGGTGAGCGGAGCCTCAAAGTCCATGTGATCGGCGTCTTTGTATTTAGCTTTGGTGAAGGCTTCGTTAACCAGGTACGAAAATACCGAGGCCAACACCATGACAATGCGCATGCCGAACAGCCACACCATGAGCACAGCTTGTAGTTGCTCACCGAAGTCAGCATTGCCGCTGCGCAGCGTGAAGCTTGGAATTGCAACCAGCAAGAAGGTGATGAGCGCAACGCCAGTCACGCCGTAGGTTTCAAAACCGTCAGCGGTTGGGCCAACCGAGTCGCCAGCGTTGTCGCCAACGCAGTCAGCAATAACGCCTGGGTTACGAGCGTCGTCTTCTTTGATGTTGAAGACGATCTTCATTAAGTCCGAACCAATGTCGGCGATCTTGGTGAAAATACCGCCGGCAATCCGCAGCGCTGCAGCGCCGAGCGATTCACCAACCGCAAAACCGATGAAGCATGGGCCAGCGTATTCGGCTGGGATGAACAACATGATGGCGAGCATCAACAACAATTCAACCGAGATAAGCAGCGTGCCGATCGACATGCCGGCTTGCATTGGGATGGCGTAGGTTGGGTATGGCTTGCCACGCAGCGATGCGAAGGCAGCGCGCGAGTTGGCAAAGGTGTTGACGCGGATGCCGAAGAAGGCAACCAACGAGCTACCCAAGATACCGACGACCGAGAAGCCGGCGATAGCAGCGACTTTGCCGACCGGTACTTTTTCAAGCACCCCGAAGTACGCCACAATGACGACAGCGATGAAGGCCCACAACAACGCGATGAATTTCGCCTGTTGTTTAAGGTAGGTTTTGCACGTGACATAAATAAGCTCGGAGACTTCGAGCATCGATTTATGAACCGGCATGTTCTTGAGCCGGCTAAAGATCGCCATCCCAAACGTGATGCCAATCAGCGAGACGATCAGGCCCATGGCGAGAATCATCCAGCCCGAAATCCCAAAAAACTGGACGGCTTTAAAATCTGGCAAAACCAAGTCGGCTTCACTGTGAGGGCGTGCTGAATTTGCTTTGTGAGCAACTTCGGCGGCCTGGGATAAAACGGTTTGGCTGATACTGCCAAGCCAACTGAATGCGGACATCATGTGATTTTCCTGGTTAGTTAAATCGAAACGGTGGCGCTTTATATGGAAGGTCGGCGGGCCTGTAAAGCCCGGCGACGATGGATAACCAACCGATTCCGGCTAAGTTTGCGTGCAAAATAAATAAACATTCAGTGCCCTTGGCGGATCTCGGTGTGGTATGGAACCTTGCCCCTAAAGGTTCTCCATGGTTTTGCCGCCCGCCGAGGGTAGGCACTGGATGAACATCCCTCCCACAAAATGAGTTTGTATGTCGCCTGCCCTGCGTCGCCCTGAAATTTTGTCGCCTGCGGGCGATTTACCCAGCCTACGCGCCGCCCTTGCCGCTGGTGCTGATGCGGTCTACTTTGGCCTCGACGATGGCTTTAATGCGCGGGCCCGTGCCGCCAACTTTGCGTCGTCGGAAATTGCGCCGATGGTAGCCGAACTGCACCGGGGTGGCGCCAAAGCGTATGTCACGCTCAACACGTTGGTGTTTGAGTCGGAGCTGCCGCTGGTCGCCGAACTCATCGCCCGGTGCGGGCGCGCTGGGGTCGATGCCTTGATCGTGCAAGACCCCGCGGTGGCGCAACTTGCGCGCGCAATTTGCCCAACGATGGAAGTGCATGCTTCCACCCAGATGACGGTATGTAGCCCGTTAGCTGCTGAGTTTATGAAACGCTTGGGCTTGGCCCGGGTGGTGGTGCCACGTGAGCTTTCCGTCGATGACATTCGCGAGTTTGCGGCCGGCACCAGCGTGCCACTCGAAGTGTTTATTCACGGTGCGCTGTGTGTTTCGTGGAGCGGCCAGTGCCTGAGCTCGGAAACCTGGGGCGGGCGGTCGGCTAACCGCGGGCAATGCGCCCAAGCGTGTCGCTTGCCGTATGAACTGGTGGTCGACGGCGAAACCCGCCCGCTAGGCGATGTTGCGTATCTGCTGTCACCGGCTGACTTGGTCGGCTCGATGGCGGTGGCCGCGTTGGCCGAGATCGGCGTCGCCAGTCTAAAGATTGAAGGCCGGCTCAAAGGGCCAGCCTACGTCGCCACTGCAACCGCCCACTATAGGGCTGCGGTTGCGGCGGCAGTGGGCGAAGCCTTGCCACCGGCCGTGGTTGATGTGCCGACCGACGCTGGCTCAATGTACCTAACCTACAGCCGTGGCGCTTCCGCTGGATTTCTGGGTGGCGCCAATCACCAAACCTTGGTCGAGGGTCGGTTTGGTCGCCATCGCGGGCTGCCACTTGGCCGCGTGGTGTCAGTACGTGGCTCGGATGTGTTGATTGAGACCGACGCTGCGCAGCGACCGTCGAGTGGTGGCAAAGCAATGAATGTCACCGGTGCTAGCATCGGCGCGGCACCAAACGCAGTCGAGGCATCTGAGATACCTGGCGCTGTTGCCAGCCCAGCCGAGCACGACGGCTTTGCACCGCCACAAGCGGCGGTAATTCCTGAGCCCGGCATGGGCGCGGTGTTTGATGCTGGCCGTCCCGACGAAGCCGAACAAGGCGGGCCTATTTTTGCAGCCGCGCCGTGGCGCAGCCCAACTGGCAAGCCCGGGTACGCCTTGCGCTTTGGTCAGCCTGGGCCAGACATGACC
>JAGPDK010000167.1 GCA_018057605.1 Kofleriaceae bacterium
CTGCTCGGCCACCACACCACCCGATCGACAATCCCGTACACCGCGTGCCGTGCTGCCGACGTCGCAAATGTGCCGCTAGTGCGGCCGCGCGGACGGAGGCGTCGTGGCCGGTCCACTAGTCGCTTCTAGTCGCTTCGCTACAAAAAGCCAGCGTTGCCACAACTCATGACCAGCCTCATGCTCAACGCGGCGGGCAGCAAGCCTGCGTCGCAGCGCACGTCTTTGGCCACCGTTGACACGATGAAAAATGCCGCGTCGCAACGTCCCGGCAATGAAAGTTCGCCTATGGCCGCTTGCCGGGCGCCGGCCGAGGCGGCGGTGCCGGACTGACGGTGACGGTTGCGGAACCTCCACGGCCGCCGTCAATGAACGCTTCCACATTGCCCTTGGCTGAAAAAATGAGCGGCACACGCATGAAGTGCGAGAAAACGCCTTTCCAATTCATCTCGGTATCTTCCTGCACCAGATCGCAGCGCACGTACTTGATCCGCTTTTTACCGCTGAGTTCAGTGAAATTGCGACATTGAAAATCACGGGACAATACTGGATGCTCATTAGTCTTCGACAGCCGTAGAATTACGGCGGTCCCGGCTTGAGCCCAATGCCCCGTCCAGATTTCATGAAATTTTGTCGGTGGACGGACCGGATCCTTGTCGAGTTGCGATCCGCGGTCTGGCTTAACGAAGCCACCTTGCGACTCGCGCTGGCCCACTGCGCGCAACGTAACCGTGCCATCTTTTTCAGATTCCAACTCCGTGCGTAACCTGGTTCTTGTCGAGCCAATATACGAAACGCCGCGCTCCGAAGTGCTCCAATTCAGCTCGGTTATGCCTTGCAACGTAGCCGGCATGCTTGAAGGGCGCTTGGAGAGCCGCAGTGCATCATCGTCTGTCACGGCCGGGCTGTCCGGGCTTACATTGGCAGTTTTTCCGTTACCGGCGACTGCGTCGCGACGCAACAGGCACGACAACACCAGCAATGCCGATGCAACATGACTCTTTTTACCTCGCATTTGCAAAACCTACCATGCAGGTTGCAGCGCTGCCACGCCAATCCTCTAGCGCAGCTTGAGCGTGCCGAGCGCCATCATCGCAAGCAACAGACTCACCAACCAAAATCTGACGATGATTTTAGGCTCGGCCCATCCTAACTTTTCATAGTGATGGTGAATCGGTGCCATACGAAACACCCGCTTGCCGCCTTCGGGCCGCTTCTTGGTAGCTTTGAATACGCTGGTTTGGATAATCACCGACAACGCTTCGACGACGAACAGCCCACCTACCAAGGCCAAGACCAATTCGTTTTTGGTTAACACCGCCAACATGCCGATCGAACCACCGAGCGCGAGTGCGCCGACATCGCCCATGAACACTTGGGCCGGATATGTGTTGTACCAAAGGAAGCCGATGCCAGCGCCGAACAATGCGGCACAAAAAACCGCCAACTCCGACGCGCCCGGAATATGCGCAATGTGCAAATACTTGGCGAGATTTTCAGGATGGCCGCTTGGCCCAATCACCGTGGTGGTAACGCCAGCGAGATAGGCAAAGATCATGAACGTCCCAGCATTCATAATCGACGGACCGATCGCTAAACCATCGAGCCCGTCGGTGAGATTCACCGCGTTGGCACAACCCACCACCACAAACGCGCCGAAGATCACATACAGCCACGCCGGCAGCTCTAAGCCGCTTTGATAAAAGTTGCTAAACGGCAGTTGCAGGCGGAGGCGAACGTCGGGGCTGTACACATCGGAATAAAATATGTAGGCCATCGCTGCGCCAGCGATCGCAAATTCCAAGACCAAGCGCAATTTGCCCGAAATCCCGGCTTTGTTTTGTTTTGAAACTTTGGCGTAGTCGTCGGCAAAGCCGATGATGCCAAAGCCAACGGTCACCGATAATGCTAGCCAAACGAACTTGCTCGTAAGGTCACACCACAAAAACGTGGAAACCGCGAGGCAGAAAATAATCAGCGAGCCGCCCATCGTTGGCGTCCCAGCTTTTTTTTTGTGGGTCTCGGGCCCGTCGGTGCGAATCACTTCGCCGATTTGCCGCGCCTTGAGCCGGTTAATGAACCAGGGTCCTAAAACCCACGCCAACACCAACGAGGTGATCGCCGCCGCGATAAGGCGCGTGGATGGATAACGAAAAACCCGCAGCCATGACACTCGGTCAGAAAGCAGGGTGTGAAACAGATAGAAAAACATCAGCCGAGCTCCGATGCGAAAGAAGGTGCCTGGGCCTGCATCGCCGTGAGCACTTGCTCAAGCCGCATGCCTCGCGAAGCTTTGAGTAACACCCAGTCACCGGGCTGGGATGCCGCTAACGCGTAGCGTGCCGCTGCGACCCGATCGTCGGTGACGGCCACCACGTGCCTGGCGTTGCGCGCAACGGTGCCCCCCCATGCGCCGAGCGCAATCACGCCAAGCTCATGTTCGGCGAGCAATTGGCCCACGGCGACATGGGCCGGCTCGGCAAAATCGCCAAGTTCGAGCATATCGCCGACGATGGCTAGCCCCCGCCGTGCGCCATCGCGCGCAGGCCCAGCGAGTTCAGCGAGCATGGTCAACGCCGCTGCCATCGACGCTGGATTGGCGTTGTAACAATCAACGATCACATTGCGACCAGCGACCACCACCACTTCGCCGCGCATGCCGGCGTTGCGGGCTCGTGCAATTCCACGCAGCGCAGCTTCGGCCGGTACACCAGCGGCCACGGCTGCGGCTACAGCGCAGGCAGCATCGATCGCAGCGTGACGGCCCAAGATCGTCGACGTGCCAGTCAGTGTTGTCGCCGGTAGTGCGTGCTGCAGCTGTAATGTCAACGCGACGTGCCCTGGCCCGACCGCGCGATAGTCCGCTAACCGGACATCCGCTTTGGGACTCTCGCCAAAGGTAAAGGTTGGAGCATCGGCGCGATGTTGATGCGCCCAAGCCGCCAGCCGTTCGTCGGCGGCGGGGCGCACGATGGCACCACCCGGCGCTAGGCCCAACCAAATTTCACCCTTGGCTTGGGCGATGGCGTCGGTCGAACCCAGCAATTCAATGTGCGCCGTCCCGGCGTTCACCACCACGGCAACATCTGGTTCGGCCAGCTTGGTCAGATATTCAATCTGCCCCGCTCCACGCATGCCCATTTCAAGCACAGCATAACGATGATAATCGCGCAGCCCTAACATCGTGAGCGGCACGCCAGTCTCGTTGTTCAACGAACCTACTGCGGCATGCGTAGTGCCAAACGCCGCGCAAGCCGCGCGCGTGAGTTCTTTGGTGGTGGTTTTGCCTGCTGAGCCGGTGATCGCAATGAGTTTACGCCCAGGCTGTTGGCCCCAGGTTTGGCGATGCGCTTGGGCGATTAGCCCCAGTGCAATTCGGGTATCGTCGACGAAGATCACGTGGCGCCGCTGTGCTGCCGGCAATTGCGTTTGTAGACGATCGAGCGCGGCCCAGCTTGCAATGGCGGCCACCGCTCCTGCCGCGAACGCAGCCGCAACAAAATCGTTGCCATCGAGGTTGTCGCCGATAATCGCAACATACAGATCGCCCGGCGCAATGTGGCGGCTGTCAATCACGATCCGCGAGGCAGTCGAAGCGGTGAATCCTGGCGACGGTTCGGCGGCAACGCGATCCGACAAGGTCCCCAGCTTGCCGGCCCGTGGCGCTGCGCCAACAAGTTTGGCCACTTCGCTAATCACAAATCCTGGCCGCTGCGCGACGGCCGCCGCGGCTTCTTCGCGATCATCAAAGTGAATTTTGGTTGTGCCGAGAATTTGATAATCCTCGTGGCCTTTGCCAGCGATCAGCACAATATCACCCGGCGTCGCTTCGCAGATGGCTGCTTGAATCGCGGTTCGCCGATCGGTACTCACGAAAAATGCCTGTGGCACCGCAGGCAAAATTGCGTCGATGATGGTCTGAGGATCTTCGGTGCGTGGATTGTCGCTGGTGACGATCGCCACATCGGCGAGTTCGGCCACCGCCGCACCCATGGTTGGTCGTTTCGTTGGGTCACGATCACCGCCGCAACCAAATACACAAATGAGCCGCCGCTTGGTTAACGGCCGCAGCGCCGCCAACACATTACGCAAAGCATCTGGGGTGTGCGCGTAATCGACGAGGATATCCAAGTCAGCAGCGTTAGCCACCCGTTCGACGCGACCGGGCACGCCGGGCAAGGCGGCAATACCTGCCGCGATATGCGGTTGCGAAATTCCGGCAGCCTCACACATGGCAACCGCGAGCCCTATGTTGGCAACGTTATACGCACCGACCAAGGGCGGCGCGGCCACCGGGAACGTGCCACGCGGGGTATGCACCGTGCCGCGAATGCCGCGCACGGTCGATTCACAATCCACGATCCGCACATCGGCGGCGGCCCCGGCAGCATTGGCAGGTTCGGTCGAAACCCGCACGACTCGCGCCGCGCTCACGACGGCAGCGTAATATTCGCCAGCCGGATCATCGACGTTGACTACGGCCTTGCCGGTATTCAAGTGGTGCGAGAACAGCAGCCGCTTAGCGTCGCGATAGCCATCCATCGTGCCATGCACATCGAGGTGGTCTTGCGTAAGATTGCTAAACCCGGCGACATCAAACTGCACACCGCCCAGGCGGCCCATCACCAACGCCGCCGATGAAACCTCCATGATCACATGCGTGCAGCCCGCCGCGCGCATCGACGCCAAGGTTTGATGCAAGACCTCGGGCGTCGGGGTCGTGTACGGCGCATCGACCACGGTGCCAGGCCAGCGATAGGTAACCGTACCGATCACCCCGGGGCTGCCGCCTGCCGCCGTAATGATGCTTTCAATGAGATACGTCGTGGTAGTTTTACCGTTGGTTCCAGTGATACCAAGCATGTGCATCGTCGACGCTGGGCAACCGTACCAGCGCCCGATCAACTGGCCCAAAGCCACGGCGGTATCAGGCACGACGATCTGCGTTACCGGACATTGAGCGATCAGCGTGTCGACGACCACCGCCACCGCGCCCCGCGCTAACGCGGCAGCAACGAACCCATGGCCATCACTGCTGCGACCGCGCACTGCGACAAACACATCGCCGGCCTCGATGGCACGCGAATCATCGCGCACGCGCAACACGTCAATATCGGTTGCGCCATGCACTTGCGCACCGGCTACATCTGCAAGTAAGTCACTGAGTTTCATAACCGAAGTACCGACGAAAAATGACCGGCGCAGACTCGCTCATTTTGCCGATCGCTGCAAGCCACCCCGCCGCTCACCGTGGGCCGCCGGCACTAACTCGCCGAGAGCCCAATTCGATCGTGATTGGCCCTGGGGCAGGTTCGCCTGGCTCAGGAATTTGCCGGACCACTACTGCGCCTGCATTGCCAGCCGCATCATTCACGTTGATCGTGACGCCAGCCTTTTTGCCGGCCGCGATGGCCTGCGGCAGAGATAGGCCAAGCAACCTTGGCGCATGTTCGACGCCGTCAAACTCATCGGCATCGAGGTTGCCTTCGACGCCATCCGCATCACTGCCATCAATCGGTGCCGCAATCGCGTGATCGGGCACGCCGACGGAGCTGGCGGCAGCGTCGGCAACTGGCCCCACTGCAACGGTACGGGCTTTCGCCTCGCCCGGCTTGGCGACAGGTAGCGGCAAGGCTTGGCCCGGCACGCCCAAGTAGCGCAACGACTCGCTTGCCACCGTGCCAAATACCGGCCCAGCAACTTTGCCGCCAAAATAGTCGCCGCCGCTAGGCTCGTCGATAATCACCACAATGGCTAAGCGCGGATTATCGATGGGCGCGAGGCCGGCAAACGACGACAGATACTTGTCATCAGCATAACGTTTGGTTGCGGGATCATACTTATGCGCGGTACCGGTTTTGCCACCACAGACAAAGCCCGGCACCACAATGTCAGCGCCGGTGCCCCGGAACTTACCGGTGTCAAAAACCGATGCCAGCATTGGCAAAATTGAATCGGCAACTTTGGGTTGCAAGACTTGGCGCTGGACTTGCTCGGAACGATATAGCTCAACACCGTCGACGCCGACCGCGCGTTCAACCACGCGTGGCTCAATGTACAAACCGTGATTACCAATGGCGGCCATCGCGGCAGCCATTTGCAACGGCGTTACCGTAATGCCGTAGCCAAACGAAATTGTGGCCAATTCAATTTCGCGCCATTTCGAACCATCGCGTACGCGGCCACTTTGTTCGCCAGGCAATTCAATGTGGGTCTTGGTGCCAAAACCCAGCCGCTTGAGGCCTTCGTACAGTTTGTCACGGCCCAACCGCAGGCCGATTTTGACTGCGCCGACATTTGATGAACGTTTGATGATGTCACTCACCGTCAACGAAGCATCATGGTGCACATCGCGAATCGTCTTCGGGCCAACGCGAAACGCGCCGCCATCCGTCGATAGTTCTTCCATCGGCCGAATCACGCCCGCGTCGAGCGCGCTGGCGATGGTGAAGACTTTCATGACCGAACCAATTTCGAAGGCATCGGTCACGGCACGATTGCGCGCCCCCGCTTTGGCATCCGGTGCGGAATTTGGATCAAACGTTGGGTAATTGGACAGCGCCAACACCCGACCCGTTTTGACATCGAGGACCACCGCCATGCCACTTTTGGCTTTGTTAGCGAGGACCGAGGTAGCTAGCGCTTCGTCGGTAATCGACTGAATGGTGCGATCGATGGTGCTGTGCACATCGGCGCCGCCCGATGGTTTGGCCAAGCCTTCCGCGAACGCGGCATGACCGTGCGCATCTCGCACGGCTGCAACTTCGCTGCGCGTGCCACGCAGTAACGTATCCATCGAAAGCTCTAAGCCTTCGACGCCGCGACCATCAATATCAGCGCGTCCGATAACCGGACCTCCGATAAAGCGGCCAGGATACCAACGCCGCGGCTCAGCACTGACCTCAATGCCCGGCAATTTAGCTTTGCGCACCAACGCCGCCATGTCAGCGGGAATATGCCGTGCCAACCAAGCGAACTTGTTATCGCCACCAAGCTTGTCCTCGAGCACGCGGACGTCCATTTGCAAAATCGTAGCGAGTTTGTCGGCGGTTGCGGAAACATCGCGGACCTCGCGCGGATTTGCCCACACCGAGTCGACATCGGCGCTCATCGCCAAGGTCCGGCCCTGCGCGTCGAGGATTTGCCCACGTGGCGGTGGAATGGCCATGGTTTTTTCATGCTGACGCATGGCTTGATCGCGATAACGATCACCATCAGAGACTTGCAAGCCCCACGCTTGGTAGGTGATGCCGACCAACCCCAATGACAGTACCGCGCCGGTAATGTACGCACGCACGCGGGCTGCACGCGGCATGCCCGGCGTCATGTGACGGGCCTGGCCTCGACGATCTTTGCTCATGGCGTGCGTCCTAGATGTGCAGGTGCGGCGGTGCCAACGACTACCGGACTTGGCAGCCGTGGCTGGTTCGCCGCCGTGGGTTGCAGCTCGACGGTCGGAACCAAGGCCCCGTGCACCACGCGAATACGGTCCGGGGGAACAGGAATCATGCCGAGCTGCGTCGCCAACCCGCGAATTCGCTCCGGCGCTGACAGCATTGCCAATTCAATATCGAGGCGGCGATTGCTTTCACGCAACGCGGCAACCCGTTGCGAGGCGCGCGACAGTTGATAGCCGTACCGCAACACGGCGTGGCGCCGCCCTACATACATCAAGGCGGCCATTGTAATGAACGCGAAAGTTACGAACAAAATCAACACACCGCGATGGGCCTTAGGTGCCCGGTGCGCGGTGGATTTGAGCAACCGATAAATGCGTGGCAACGGTGGGTTCATGAGCGAAGTCCAAGCGTGGTGGCGTGCGTGTACATCGGTACATTCGGTGCAGCGGTGCGTTCACAAACGCGCAAGTGCGCGGAGCGTGATCGCGGATTAATAGCGATTTCTTCGTCAGTTGCAGTGATCGATCGTTTGGTGATCAAATCACAAACCGCATGAGCGCGTTCGCCTTCTTTTTCAGCATAGATCGGTGGCAACGATGACGTCCAACTCAGTTCACGAAAGCGTTGTTTTACCAACCGGTCCTCCAATGAATGAAAGCTGATGATGGCGCAACGGCCCCCGAGCCGCAGGTAATCGGGAAACACCGCCAACAAGTTTTTGAGTTGATCAAGTTCAGCATTGACGGCAATCCGCAACGCTTGAAACGTGCGAGTGGCCGGATTTATTTTCGAAGTGCGCTGTTCTTTGATCGGAATGCCACGAGCGATCACGGCCGCAAGATCCGTGGTGGTCAGCAAGGTGCCGGCGTCCGCCGCTTCTTTGATTAACTTGGCAATTTTGCGCGAGTGCCGTTCTTCGCCGAATTCAAAAATCACATTGGCAAGCGCATCGACATCCAACGCCATAATGAGATCAAGCGCGGTGCCGCCACGTGAGGAATCCATCCGCATGTCCAATGGCCCGGGCCGAGCGAACGAAAAGCCCCGGTCAGAATCATCAATTTGCGGCGACGAAACGCCTAAATCTGCAATAATTCCATCCACCTGTGCGATGCCGTAGCTAGCCAAAATGGCTTTAAAATCGGCAAAGCCACCGTGATGCAGCGTCACGCGATCACCGAACGGCGCCAGCCGTTGCCGTGCTGCTGCCAACGCAGCTGGATCGCGGTCGATACCAAGCAGGCGAGCGCTGGGCGAGCGTTGCAGCAACAACTCCGCGTGGCCTGCTCCACCCAGCGTGCAATCCACATATACACAATGATCTCGAACATTTACGGCGTCAACCGTCTCGTGAAGCAGCACCGTTGTGTGGACGAACGAAGTCACGTGGCCCACCACTACATAAGCAGATCTGGGTTTGGGGCAACTTTTTGGGCACAACCCGGGACACCTTTCCCGGTCCCGCTGCCGATGACACGGCGCAAGGACCGTCCCGAGGCCTGAACCTATCAGCCGGCATCTAGGCTAGAAAATAGCCCCTTCATACAAGGCCTGTACAAAGTCGTGCAACGGAAAGACGCTGACGCCCTCGACAGTAAGGCGTTCGGTCCCCAAATACACACCGATGCAAGCCTTGACCTTAACGCTGCCGTTATCGACGAGACTGCGCATGTGGGCCCCATACGCAGGCTTCCATTTTTTTGCAGATTTAGCCTCAATCAAAACAACCTCGGCTTTTGCACTCAGCGTCTTCTTTTTTGTTTCC
Organism: Kofleriaceae bacterium; assembly: GCA_018057605.1. Taxonomy (GTDB): domain Bacteria; phylum Myxococcota_A; class Polyangia; order Haliangiales; family Haliangiaceae; genus JABFXX01. The sequence continues at coordinate 9,163 of JAGPDK010000167.1, forward strand.
ACGAGAAAATCGACTTCAACCCCAGCGCCCGTACGGTAATGCGCAACGAGGCGATTGCGCTCGGCGGTTTCATTGTACACATTGATTTCGTGCAAGACCCACGATTCGAATGCGAAGCCTGTCCATAAGGTATCGACTGGATCGTTGATCAAGCCCGCTGCAGCGCGCGCTACGCCCGCATCAAACCAAAAGAATTTGGGATGGCCAACTTCACGGACCCGCGCACCCGGCTGGTAGGCAGGCAACAACGTACCCACGAGCGTGTCTTCAAGAATCGAGAAATAGGTTTCCACCGAATTGCGCGGTACTGCAGCGTCACGCGCGATATTCGCAAGATTAAGGATTTGTCCGTTCATGATACCGGCCACACGCAGAAACCGCACAAACGGTTCCACCTTACGAACCAAACCCTCGGCGCGGATTTCCTCTTTGAGATAGGTATGGACATACGCACTAAGGATCGCGCGTGCATGCTTCGGCTCGTTAACCACCATCGGTAGCAGGCCAACTTCAAGATGCCAATTGACCGGCAGATCGCCCACTTCTTGCAGGCTGAATGGCCGCATCGTTAGCACGTTGGCACGGCCCGCAAGCAAATTGGCACCGCCCCGCCGCAATTTGCGTGCCGACGACCCAGTGAGCGCGAAACGCAACTTTTTGCGCTCACTGAGCGCGTGAACTTGGTCCAGTAGCGCCGGAATTTTTTGCACCTCGTCAATACATACCCATGATTTGGCGGGCAGATGTTCCACTCGTTGTGCAAGGCTTGCCGGATCTGCCATCAGGCTAAGCTCGACCGACGAATCGAGCAAGTCGAACCACAAAGCCTGCGCAAACTGCGTGCGCAGCCATGTACTTTTGCCCACCCCACGCGGCCCGAACAACAAAAATGATCGATCAGGAGCGACGAGCAAGCGTTCTGACATGGCGGCTTGGACCATACCATTAAATAGTATGATGTACTAATGTCGTGCATTTTTACATCATACTAATTTTACGCGCACAAGAGGTGCCTGCCATTGCTGCCTATGAACGGCGCGGCTTGACCAGCATTTCA
>JAGPDK010000168.1 GCA_018057605.1 Kofleriaceae bacterium
CGACCCAAGAGTTTGAAATGTCGGTGGCCGCAACACTTGATGTGCGCGCCGAAGCGATGCCGCCAGCTGGCCGGCAGTTTGTACGTACCGACACGCCAACCGAAATTCGCGTCGAGGTCGCCCAGGTCACGCTGGGTTATCAAGCGCGGCTGGTTATCGCTCGCGATGCGCAGCGGCTTGAAGCGGTAACCACCGAATGCATCTGGGCCGACAAAGACCCCACGAGTGAAACCAGCAAGGCTGCCGCCGCATGTCGCGAGGCCTTGGCCAGCACGGACGCAACCATTGTGCTGCATAAACGCTTGCCCATCACCATGCCGGCACCTGATCCCGGCGGCAGCAACGCGACACCGCCCGACGCCGCCAAACATGGCAGCGGCGACAGCATCTCGCCATCGACACCATCGATGAATGGCGGCCTACGCACCACCTTGTCCGACGATGGCAAGATCGTATTTCCGCCGATGCGACTGGCGCCCCCTGCCCCACCGTTTAATTGGCGGCCGTGGGTTTTCGGCCTCGGTACCGTTATCGTCGTGATTGCGCTATTTCTCAATCATCGCCATCGGCAGCGCCTCGAAGCGCTCGATGGCCGGCCCATTCGCAAGCGCCGAGGTAGCGGGCAACCACCGCCAGCCACCGACCCACGTACCGGCCGAACCGACGCCGACACTGCTGCATCCGGTGACGGTGCAGCCCCCGAAGCCGCCCCCGCTGGCAACTCAAGGACAGAAACATGAGCGAATCCACCGCAGCCGATCCAATCTTGGTTGTCGACGACGAAAAGAACATCCGCCGCACGTTGCGCATGGTGCTTGAAGGCGAAGGCCACACCGTGCACGAAGCAGAAAACATCGTCGACGCCCAACGAATCTTGGCGGCCGAAGCCGTTGAATTGGTGTTGCTCGACATTAAGCTTGGCGAAGATAACGGCCTCGATTTATTGCGCTTGCTCAAAGCCCGTGGCGACGATGGCCTGCCCAGCCGCACCACCGACATTCCGGTGGTCATGATTTCAGGCCATGCCACAATCGACGACGCGGTGGCCGCAACTCGACTGGGCGCTTTCGACTTCATGGAGAAGCCGCTCGACCGCAACCGCGTCATGGTAACGGTGCGCAATGCGTTGGAGCGGCGCCGGATGTGGCGCGAAGTTCACGATTTGCGGCGGGCCGTGGATGCGCGCTGGGAATTGTTGGGCAATGCGCCGGTCATGGTTGATCTGCGTCGACAAATCGCCAAAGTCGCGCCCACCAAAAGCCGGATCTTGGTCACTGGCGAAAGCGGAACGGGTAAAGAATTGATCGCTCGCGCCATTCACCGCAACAGCGCGGTGAGCAGTGGCGCATTCGTAAAAGTAAACTGCGCGGCGATTCCACCGGAGCTGATCGAAAGTGAATTATTCGGCCATGAACGTGGCGCGTTCACCGGTGCCATCGCCAAAAAACGCGGGCTATTTGAAGTCGCCGATACCGGCACCATGTTCCTCGACGAAATCGGAGATATGACCCTGCCGGCGCAAGCCAAAGTACTGCGGGTGCTACAAACCGGTGAGTTTACCCGCGTCGGCGGCGAAAAAAGCATGCGCACCGATTGCCGCGTTGTTGCCGCTACCAATCGCGACCTCGATGCCATGGTCAAAGCTGGTTCATTCCGCGAAGATTTATTCTTTCGGCTCAACGTATTTCCAATTCACTCACCGGCGCTACGCGAGCGCACCGAAGACATTCCGCTACTGGTTGAATCATTTGTCCGCGAGTGCTGCGAAGAAAATGGCCTGGGCTACAAACCTGTGGACGAGGCCGTTTTCAGTGCGCTAAAAAAATACGATTGGCCAGGCAACGTGCGCGAACTGCGCAATGTGGTCGAGCGCTTGGTAATTATGAGCGATGAAATGATCTACGAAAAAGATCTACCGCCGTACCTCGGCGGGCCACGCTCCGGCAGCATTCGGTTGGCCGAAACGACGGGAGCCATCGATCTTGGAAAATACGCCAACAAAAGTCTGCGCGAATTTCGCGAAGAAGTTGAAACCGAATTCATTCGGCTCAAGTTGGCCGAGTACGAATGGAACATTTCGCGCACCGCACAAGCGTTGGGGATTGAGCGGACGAATTTGCACAAGAAGCTGCGCGCCCTAGGCATTCACCGCGAAGGGATCTAAGCACGATGCATCACGGCTGGTTGCGTTGTCGCTGCGCTTCCGCTCCTCCACGCACAGGCAGTGCGCTCCGTAGGGCGCTGGCGCGATGCATCGCGACTGGCCGCGTTGGCTCTCCGCTACGGTCCTCACGCACAGGCAGTGCGCTGCGGTCCGTTGCTCGCGCCGCCTTGCCATCCGCGCGCCTCGCACTCAGCGCGGAGAGATGACAGAATAGCGAAGAGTTTATGCGTGCATACGTAGTTTTATCGATAGCGATAGTTGTGTGGGTGACAGCGTTGACTGGGCTGAATGTGGCAAGAGCCGAAGTAGATCCTTTGCCGACGGTGGCGGAGTTGACGGCGGATGTGACGAGTGGCGATGCGGGGAAAAGGGCGGAGGCGTTGCGGGCGGTGGAAAGTGTGGGTGTGGGATTGGGCGGACCGGGGTTTGATGACGCGTTGTTTAGCGCAGCGCGGGTTGTCCAAGATGAGTTGGCAGATCCGGCGCGGGCGATGGTGTTGTATCAACGCATCGTCGACGAATATCCGACGGGACGGTTGGCCGGCTCAGCGATTCGGCGGTTGGTGTTGTTGCGTGAACAAGTTGGCAACGACCCAGTGAGTGCGCAGCGTGCGCGGACGTTGGCGCAGTTGCGGGCGGCTAGTGAGCGTGAACCGTACGCCGTGATCGTGGCAGGTGTTGAAGAGTTGTTGATACCGGAATGGCCCGGCACGTCCGAGGCTGCACTTTGGTTAGGCGAATATGAACGCCGCATCGGGCAATTGCCAGCCGCGGCGCGGCACTTACAACTTGTGGTGGAACGTTGGCCAAGCAAACCCGCAGCGGCGGTCGCGTTGCGTGAACTTGCTGGGCTGGCGCTCGATCAGCGACGCTGGCACCAAGCGATTGCGTGGGCACAACGCATCAACCCCAACGATCCAGCCGACGCCGCGCTGCGCGATGGCGTGTTGACGCAAGCCAACCGAGGACTCGTACTCGACGCTTGGTACCAACGCGCATGGTGGATCGCTGGCGCGAGCTTGCTGATTTTGCTGACCAACTTTGCACACAGCGTGCGAGGCAGTAACGATTGGCGCACAGCATTGCGACCGCCGCTTGAAGTTTGGTTCTTGTTGCCGATCGTCGCATTATTGTACGCAGCATCGTTGACCACCAATGTTGCGATTGCGCCGGCGGTATTGCGCATCGCCTTGTTTGGCATCGCAGCAGCGTGGTTGGTTGGCGGCACGCTGCATGCCCGCGTCGTCGGTCGGCAGCCGTTGCGCGCTGTGGCGATCGTGCTTTCGATCAGCGCTGTCGTTGGCGTACTGGCAGTGGTGTACATCGCGTTGATGCGGCAAGGCTTGTTATTCGAGATGTTTGAAACCTTGCGTTTTGGCCCGGAACTGTAGCTACACTACGACCGTGGCACGACGCGGCAAAATCCTAGCGATCAAGTGGGGCATGAATCCCAACTCGTCGAGCTTGGGCGTCGACGTAACGTTTCTTATCGCGGGTGCAGCGATGATCGCCATGGCAACGCCGGTGGTTGGCGCTTTGTTGCGGCTGCGCGGTCAGCGTTTGCACGGCGCGAGCGCAAACGCCGGTGCAACCGCAGTACCTACCCTGCCTGTGCCGACCACGACGGCCAGCGATGCCACCACCGACGCAAATCACGATGCGTGAACGCAGTTGGTGGCGCCAGGTGATGGACGTGGTGCGCGATCAACGTTTGCCACGTGACGCAACCGCGCGCCGCTTTCGCGTTGAAAATTTTGGCGCGATCTTACAATCCCTTAATCCGCGGGCGTTGATCTTCGTTGATCGCGACTACGCCACCCGCTGGGCGCAACGCATCCGCGTCGCTGTGCCAACCTGGCCCCAGCCGGTGCCTGTCGCCGCTGCCACCACCCGCGACCGCATTGATCCGAGCACTGCGGCGATCACCGCCGCCCCACTATCGGCGCCGCTCGAAGCGCATTTGCAACTGACCAATCGTTGTAACGCTGGCTGCAAAGGTTGTTACACCGGGGCATCGCCCGACGGTGACAACACCAGCGAAAACCGCGAGTGGCAACTCGATCAATGGAAACGCGTGATGGATGAACTCGCTGCAGCCGGCGTGTTTCATGTTGCTTTGGGTGGCGGCGAAAGTGCGGTGTTGCCGTGGCTTGGTGAACTCGCCGACTACGCCTGGCAATGCGGCATCGTGCCTAACCTCACCACCAGTGGCCTCGACGGACTGGCGGCGTTGCTGCCCATCGCCGACCGCTTTGGCCAAATCAATGTTTCACTTGATGGCTTAGGCGATGCATATGCCCAAGTGCGCGGCTTCGACGGTTTTGCTCGCGCCGACGCGGCGATTCGCGCCTTACGGCACATCAAACGCGAAGTCGGCATCAACGTAGTGGTAACGCGCCATAACTTTGCTCAGCTCGACGAAATTTTTGCCTACGCCAAACGCCAACGGTTGAGCGAAGTCGAATTATTGCGCTACAAACCGAGTGGGCGTGGCGCCCGCGGCTATCAAGACGTGCGCTGCACCGATGCGCAACACCAGCTATTTTTGCCGACAGTACTCGCTGGCGCCAAACGCCACCGCATCCGCGTCAAAGTGGATTGTTCCTACACGCCGATGTTGGCATTTCACGATCCTGGCCCAGCAGTGCTGGCGCAGCTGGCGGTGTTCGGCTGCACCGGCGGCGATTTTCTGATTGGCGCCAAAGCCCACGGCCAACTCACCGCCTGCAGTTTTGCTGCGCCACCACCAGCGGATCGCACCACCGGCGAGCGGCCGCGAGTCGATCAACTGCGGAGCTATTGGAACAGCCCCAACGCCTTCGGGGTTTTCCGCCAATGGCGCGAAGCCGAACAACCGTGTCGCAGTTGTACCTACCTCAATGTTTGCCGCGGCGGCTGCCGGGTGGTCGCAGCACATGCCGGTACACCCAGTGCGCCCGACCCAGAATGCCCCACCGTGGTTCGCCATGTCGCCGGCAATCGAATCGGGCAGCCAGCCAGTGTTGCAAAAGGCAACGGCGCAAATCCTGATTCAACCTCAGTGCGGCACCGCCTGCGCGTGATATAAGCAGCGACATGAAAACCGTCATGATTATCAGCGACGCGACCGGCGAAACCGCCGAGCGCATGGTGCGCGCTGCGACGATGCAGTTCTCCGAATCGGTCCAAGTCAAACTCTACTCACGGGTCCGGCTCGAAACCGAGCTCGAACAAATTCTCGAAAAAGCCGCCGAGCAAAAAGCCTTGGTAGTATTCACGGTGGTCAACGTCGAGGAACGCGAGCTCATCACCGCCTTGGTGGAGAAATACAATGTCGAGGCAGTCGATCTCATCGGCTCATTGATCAGCAAACTCGCGATGTATCTCGGCGCGGCACCGGCCGGCGTGCCGGGCCTTTTGTACACCATCACCGAAGATTATTTCCGTCGCATCGAAGCGGTTGAATTCGCCGTCAAGAATGACGACGGGGCTGAGCCGCGCAACTTGCCCAAAGCCGATCTGGTATTGGTCGGCATTTCACGAACCTCCAAAACGCCGCTGTCAACCTATCTAGCGCAACGTGGCCTCAAAGTTGCGAACGTGCCGCTGGTGCTAGGCGTCGACCCTCCAGAGGAACTCAACAGCGTCGAAGATCGCAAAGTGTTCGGGCTCATCGTGCAACCCGACATGCTGATGCGAATTCGCCAGGCCCGGCTTTCGCACCTTGGCATGCCCAATGATTCGAGCTACGGCCAACGCACCCACATCGAAAGCGAAATCTCCTACTGTCGGGAGATTTTCCGCAAGCATCCGAACTGGCCGATCATTGATGTCACCAACCGCGCGATCGAAGAAACCGCCGCCGACATCATGCGCATCTATCAAGAACGCCACAGCTAGAGCTTGGGCATAAATTACTGCTTGCTGTTCGTGCCCTGCTTTTCCACGGATTGCTGGAGCGGTGCCGTCGAAGCCAAGTAGCTAGCCCGGGCTGCTTGCAGCGCTGGTAAATGCCCCGCCAACGATGCGCGAAAACGATCGGCCGTCGACGACCGACGACTGCCCAGCGACTACGCGATCTGCTACCGCATCCGCATTTTTTTCATACCCATCACCCGCGGTTTTTTCGCCGCCTTAGAGCTGCACACCGGCTTACTGCTGCACCACATGTGCCGCTTCATGCGCCGCGGTATGCTCCGACGATTTGCCCAATTCAATTTGATTTCCGCTAGCGAAGGTCTGTGCGCCCATCGCTTGCGCACCTTGCACTGCCGCAACATCGGCAAACGGTAAGGCGTGCGCTTCGCCTGTCCCCCCCTGCGCTAGTTGCACGGCTTGCTGAACAAAACTATTGCCAAGCTGCAAGTCTCGTTGCGCTTCGAGCAAAATAGGAGCCCATGCCGGTTGCGGAAGCGTTTTTAGTAACTCGGCTAAGGCTGCGGGCGTTGGCTGCCCCTGTGCCAGCATGCGTCGCAATGCGCCACCCCCACGAGTACCTAGCTCATCGGCGGTAGGCTCCCCCGTGGCTGACGCGGTTTGTGCTGCGTCATCGAACTCTCCTGCACTCTTACTGTTTTGCATTTTCGCCATACGTTTTTACCATCCCATGTAGATAAGCAGCGCGCCCAGTCAACCTAACACTAGCGCTCCGCTGTGGTCCAACCATCTTCAGAAAATCAAGATCCAGATTCTTCGCATACCGATACAATGAACATACTCGGCTACCGATGGCATCCCGCCCACGTTATCGAAATAAAAATCAGCCTGCAAGCTATTCCTAGCTGTCGGGCGGTGAAATCAACCGCTCAATCGTCGTCGGACAAAAACGCCAAGTAGCGTTCAGGCAAATCATCGAATTCGAGTGCTTCGCCGCACCGTGGGCAGCCAAAAATTGGCGGCTGCAAGTTGGCCGCAAGGACGACAGCGGTTTGCAACAAACGCTCTTCTTGGTGGTCGCAGGCCACGCAGTGGTAAGGCGCAAAGAATGACGTGACGGTGCCTCGGCCAAGGGCATCACGGACCATCGATGCTTGCACGATGAACGGCACCGAACAGGCGTGAAACTCGTAACCGGCAATCCGCGCAGCGCGCAGAAACTCACACCAGGCACGCACGCCCAACGAGTTCATGTAGGTCACTTCCGCCAAATCAAACACCACGCGGCCGACCATTTGCGGCAGCAATGCGTCGAACTTGGTGGCCTCGGTGAAATCGCCACGCAGCACCACTCGCGTGCGTTCGCCTTCGTCGACGATCAACCATTGTGTGAGCTTGCACAACAGGGCGCGCGCCCGCTCATCTAACCCATCAAACGCAACCCCAGCTACGGTGCGACCATCGTTGCGCTGAGCCCAGATCACGTGGGCGCGCATCGCCACGGCAGCTTCGGTCGCCGTCGCGATTTCGACGGTTAACATTTGGCCATCGGCCAGTTCCACGTCCGTAGTTACGCGCAATCCGTCGATGGACAGATTAGAAACCGTGGCTACAATCGGGCCGCTGACCGTCGCCACGTGAGTCTCGAAGGCCTCGGTGCCACGGCGCGGTAAGCCGAGCGCCAACGCCACCGCGTCGTGTAGCTCGTCGGCACTCATCGGCGCCACCAACAGTTCATCGCAGCGGCACGCAGCAACGCGGCCTAATTCGTCAGCCGACAGCCGGCGACTCACGACAATGACGTTGACGGGCGTTGCGTTGGGGTGAGTTTTCAACGTGCGCGACGCTTCAAAGCCAGTGAACGGACCGGCAAAATCCGCTTCAAACACCGCGACCGCCGGCTGATGTTGCACGAATAACGCCAGCGCGTGCGGCAGTGAATCGACGGTGATGATTTCCAGATTGTGTGCAGCAAACACCGGTGCAGCAAAATGCCGCTGCAGTTCGGGGCTGGCAGAAACCAAAACCTTCGTCACACTTTTAGCCTACCACGAACAGCGTTGGCGCTGCGATGATTCAAGTAGCTAAGGACTTGTGGTGCGCGCTCGCCGCAGTAGCCACTGGACGGTGCATGGCAAACGCTGGCGGCATGACCAAGCCACGTGCGGTTTCAGTAAAATCACCGGCACTTGGATCAGCAACCACCAACGCGATCATCTGGCCGCTCAGGCCAGCACTTTTGCGTGCGGCAATGGCTGGCCCCTGCTGCACCCAACGGGCACTCAACTGCTCAGCCAACTCCGACCCTGTCAGCGCGCTTGACCACCGCCGTGACGCTAACCATTGCCCGCGCGTTAGCAGCACATAGCGCTGATGGTCTGGCCCGTCCGCCAATTGCTCAAATGGCAGCCAAAAACCGCGCAGATGGGTCGGATTCAATTCAAGCGGCAACTCGCGCGGTGTTGCTCGATAAAACAACCGCCCCCGCGTGAAACCTTGCGGCTGCCACACCCGATCGTCGTACGGCGCCGGAATCACTTGTCGTAGTTGCCGCTGCAGTTTTTCAATTTTGCGGCCCAACGCTTCGGTGCCGTCGGGCCCGAGATAATCGATTACCCGAGGCGCGGGCACATCCAGCGCGAGAAAATATTTCAGCGCTAATTCCCAGTGCAATTTTTCACCGGCGACATTTTCCAGCAGAAAATCAATTTCGCCCAGTGTGGTGTGATCACGGGCCCGGGCAGGATCCTCCGACGTGCGCTTGCGCACTACAAGATTGCAGGCAACCAAGCGATGCGTTGGGCCGTGTAGCAAAAAAAATTGCAGCAACCGTTCCGCGTAACGGCCAATGCGCAGCGGTATTTCAGTGGCCGGTTGCGCCGACGCCAGATGTTGGTGCAGCGCGCGAGGATCGCGATCAACCTGATCGAGCCACGAGGAAATTTGTTGCCGCTCGTCGGCAGAAAACGCCACGACCCCACACGCGTAGCTGCCTTGGCCGCTCATTAGCGACTCCGACAACAACAGCCAACGCAGGTCCGCTTCGGGCAACATCGAACGTACCGTGGCACGATTTGACTGCACTCACAACCAGTGGGCCAAGCGTGGCACTGCAAGCCGGCAAACTGCCCCGACTCGTGCGCACACGCTTGCAGATTGGTATGCAGCAGCTTGATGTGGCACGACATCGGTGTACCGTGCGCGTGCATGACCATTGAGCTACCGGCCATGGCCGCTGCGCGTAGCACTACGCGGCTGACGGCCGACGAAATCGCAACGTACGTGCACAGCCTCGGTGCGCCGTGGCACATCGTCGACGCCCGTTTGACGTTTATCACCGCGCCAAGCAGCATGCGCGACAGCGCTGCACTGATCACCCAAGCCGCCGATATCGCGGAGCGACTCCATCATCACCCCGAGGTTGACGTGGGCTATCACCGGTTGCGCATCGCGATTACCACCCACGATTGCGGTGGCTTAACTGCAATTGACTTCGCATTTGCCTCGCAGCTAGAGCTGTGGCGCCGCGCGCAATCACCATAATGGGCAACTGGCGCGAGATGGCGTATCCTCCATGCATGCGCATAGGATTGTTAGCGTTGCTTACCCTGGGGCCATTGGCCGCACGGGCAGATACCCCGCCGGTTTCGTATCCAACGATTACGCTTTCGGTAGGCGGCAGCTATGAGCAGCTGGCCGAGCCTGGCCAGCAGTGCATTTGCGACGACAAAACCCTGGTGAAGCCGGAATATGCAGGCGACAAGATTCGTTTGATAGGTATCAAAGCCGGCCGCACCCTGTGTGGCTTCACCCACTTCATCGACGGCAAATATCTGGGCAATCTCGTCTACGAAGTCACCGTCACGCCAGCAAAAACCGCGCCCAGCAAAGCGGCGCCAGGCAAACCAAGCAAGCCACCGCAGTAGCCCCGCGTCCGCAGCGTTTGCGCATTTGCCAAACTGTGCCGCTATAAGTTCAACGGTACCACGCCGCACCGGCTACACTTTGACGATGCCGCAACTGCTGCAACCAATGCACCGACCAACGCGGCAAGCAACCGGGTCGGCGCTGGTCCTGGCCGTCTGCTTTGTATTGCCGGCGATGACCTACAAACAATGCGATCACATCCACACCCTCTATCCGGTGCAAACCGGCGTCATGGGATTTTTCTATTTGCCAGGGATTATCATCGCCATC
>JAGPDK010000638.1 GCA_018057605.1 Kofleriaceae bacterium
CGCGCAAACAAATCGCCGGTGCGGTGGGTGCCAACTTCTTGACCGACGTGATCAAGCGTCACAAATTTATGGCACTGAGCTTGTACGCTGATGGCATTGGCTGGGTGTGGGCCGACACCTCGAAAGTCGGGCTCGAACGCATGGTCATGATGTCGGACGGCCTCATCGAAGTCATGCGGGCAGCGCAAGTGGCACCGCGCGGCATCAGCAAAATCGTGGTCGCAGCGTTAGACAGCTACCGTGGCAAATCGCGCGAACTCGACCAAATCATTGCCGCCAAGGGCAAAATCATGAGCGCCATCACCGCCTATTCCGGCGACGGCCTGTTCAAAGTGAGCCAAGTTGTTGATGCCAAGAGTCTACGCGTCACCGTGCGTGCCACCGGCAAGACTTTGAGCGAAGTGGTGCCTGCGGCGTTGTTTGTCCCGGCGGTTACATGGGGCATGTTTATGGACGCGGCCAACGCGCCGCCACCCGTGCTCATCGTACCGTCCGCGCAACCAACCCGCGTGCCGCCACCGCCGCGCCGGCAGTGATCTACGATTCGGTATCGGGGATGTTAGGACTCAGGCTCGTATTGCTCGGAACGTTCGGTAATGGTCCCAGTGCTGATCACGTAAGCGAATTCAGACAAAATCCGCGGTAAGCAGATGATCTTACTCGTTGCGCGGTACGCGGTACGCGGTACGCGGACGACCGGACTCGAACGACGGGCGGGTGAACGGCCGGGTGAACGGCCGGCTCACAGAGGCTCCGGTCGGAGCGAGCTGGAGCTTGCGCGGGTGCACTGCGGCTGGCCGCGCGGCCGCGTAGGTTTGTGCTTGCGCGTTGCCTGATGCGCCGCCGTCGCGTCACGGGTGGGTTGGGTATTTGATAGCGAAGACTGATAGTGGGGTATCGATTGCTGGCATGGTTAGATGTCCGGTTTTCAGACTTCGATTCTATGTTTGATTTGAGAAACATATTTAGATTTATGTTGACGTGTTTTTGACGAAGAATTGCAGTGCCTACGAGTAGCGCGTGAACCGCTCGTGCAAGGTTACGATGTGGGCGGCACGGGCCGATGGGCTGGGTCGGCGGATTTCTTTTGTTGCAGTGTTGTTTCGCAGCGCAGTGAGCCAGCGGTAGCGTCGAAAAAAACGATGATAGAGTGTTTTTATGGAACTAGGTACAAAGGTGAAGGTGGCCATCGATGTCGATGCGCTGGGGGATCAAATCGCGAAAATGTCAGCGCATATCGACGCTGCAATGCATCGATTGTTGACGGCAATTCGTGAATTCGACATTGCGTCGGGCTGGCATGTGCAAGGTGCGTTGTCGTGTGCGCATTGGTTAGCGTGGCGAGTTGGCAGGGATTTACGCACGGCGCGCGAACGGGTACGGGTTGCTCGCACGTTGGCTGAACTGCCGTTGGTCGATGAAGAATTGCGACGAGGTGCGATGTCGTACGCGCAAGCCAGAGCTATTTCGCGAGTGGCGATGGCTGAAAACGAAGCACTCTGGGTTAGGTACGCCCAGCACATGCCAGCGTCGCAACTGGATACGTTGTGCCGTTCGTACCAAAACGTGCAGGCGTATGATCAAGCGCACGGGTCGGAGGCTGGGGCGATGGCTGGAGCGGTGGCCGCTGCGCAAGTTGCCGCGCAGCGCACGGTGACTCGGCGGACTCTCGACAACGGCATGGTGAAGTTTGAAATTGTAGTAGCCAGCGACGAAGCGGCGATCGTTTGGGCGGCGCTCAATGCAGCGAGTGCAGGTGCAGGTGCAGAGCTAACACCTGCGGATTCGTCGCTTGCCGATCCGTCGCCTGCGGAACCGACTCGCGCGGAACTGCGTGGCGCAGACCCGACTCTCGCGGAACCGCCCTCCGAAGGTCCATCGCTCTCGGAACCTTTGCTCGCTACATCATCAATCGCAAAAGCGCCAACTTCGGCCGACCGTGGCCGGCAGCGTGCCGATGCGTTCATAGAGATTATCCAGGATCGTATGTGCGGCGGTCGACCGCAGCGCACGCCGATCGAAATTATCATCACCGTGCCCCATGCCGGCCTGCACGGTTGTGCACAACCGGCGAACCGATCGACTATGCGAGCTGTAGCGACTGCCTGGTGTGACGCGCGGCGGTCGAGCAAGCGGTCAATACGAGGCACTCAGGCGTCGGCAAACCTGCGGAATAATCAGCGCAAATGTGACGAATGCTCAGACCAGCATGTCCCTGTAATTTTCAATGCCCAACTGCGAAGCGATTCATCACCGCTAATTCGTGAATGCGGGTCATGTCTTCGAAATCGCAGCCGTTGTCGGAGGTGCAAACTTCGATAATCATATCGTCGTCGATCACCTGCATATTTTCGTTGCCAATATCGCGACGTTGGCCGGCCCGTCGCTCATAGCGAAACACCCGACCATCGGATTTGCCAAAGCGGCGGTCATTGCGACGACGCTCGCGCGATACGGTGGCCCGTAGCTCCGTGATGTTGAGGGGCATCGGCGAAATGGTCAGCAACTGCCCAGCGCAATTAAAACACATTGGATGCCACGTGCCAAAGAGTTCAACGCTGCGCAAGACGCGGCGGCGGCGTTCGGGACAGGTAATGCATTTAGCTCCCTGCCCAACCGGTCGCGAATCGACCCAACGCCCGTAACAGCCCCAACACCGGCCGCGCCGCAGTTCGGAAACCTTAGCACTACAAACTTCACAGGCAAAGGACGGCATGTCAGGCATCCCTTTGGTGGTACGGCCTCGGCGGTAGGTGGGGCAATTTTTTTGCGCTACTTTTTGCTGGGGCGGCCGCCTGACAAGAGAACTTCGGTTGTCAGCGCGGCGCATGGTAGGGTCCACCCGTGCCGTCGACCCGAGCGCTCATTCATGCACCTTGGTCTGCGTCCAAGGTGGCGACGGCCTTACGTTGTCCACGCTTGTTCCACTTTAAATACGTGGAAAA
>JAGPDK010000169.1 GCA_018057605.1 Kofleriaceae bacterium
ATGTTTGTCGTCGAGGTCGGCAGCATTTTTACAACTGTGCTGGCCATTCATGCCGCCATCACCGGCCATGGTGATGCGCCAGCTAGCTTCATCTTTGCCATTTCGGCTTGGCTGTGGTTCACGGTGTTGTTTGCCAATTTTGCCGAAGCCATGGCCGAAGGCCGCGGCAAAGCGCAATCCGAGAACCTGAAAGCCGCACGTAAAGATGTAGCCGCCCAAAAGCTCGCTGGGCCGCAGCGTGATGCCGCCGTTACCACGGTGATGTCGGGCATGCTGCGCAAAGGCGATTTTGTATTGATCGAAGCCGGCGCTTTGGTGCCTGGCGACGGTGAGGTCGTCGAAGGCGTCGCTAGCGTCGACGAAAGTGCCATTACCGGCGAAAGTGCCCCGGTTATCCGTGAAAGTGGCGGTGATCGCAGTTCGGTTACCGGTGGTACGCGGGTGTTATCGGATTGGTTAGTTGTGCGCATCGCGGCTGACCCGGGCGAGGCATTTCTGGACCGCATGATTGCTATGGTCGATGGCGCTAAACGGAAAAAAACGCCCAACGAAATTGCCTTAGATATTTTGTTGGCAGGCCTCACCATTGTGTTTTTGCTTGCAACAGTCACGCTGTTTCCGTTTTCGAAGTATGCCGTGGCCAGCAGCGGGCAGGGCTCGCCGATTGGCTTAACCATTTTGGTTGCACTGTTGGTGTGCCTGATTCCAACTACAATCGGCGGCTTGTTATCGGCGATTGGCATCGCAGGCATGGATCGGATGATTTCAGCGAATGTTATTGCAACATCGGGTCGTGCCGTCGAAGCAGCCGGCGATGTCGACGTATTGTTGCTCGATAAAACCGGCACGATTACGTTGGGCAATCGCCGCGCGACCACGCTGTTGGTTGCACCCGGGGTGACTGCACGCGAGCTTGCCGAGGCGGCGTTGCTCGGATCGTTGGCCGACGAGACACCCGAGGGCCGCAGTATTGTGACGTTAGCTCGTGAGCAGCTCGGTGCGGCACACGCTGACGCCATTATCGCCACGGCGGTGAATCCTGAATACGTACCGTTTACTGCGCAGACGCGCATGAGTGGTGTGGATACTGCTGGACGCATGATCCGCAAGGGCGCTGGCGACGCGATTGAACGATTTTTGCGGCAATACCAACGCGAGTTGTCGCGCCCTTTGCGGCAACTCGTCGAAGGTGTAGCCAAGCTGGGTGCCACCCCCTTGGTGGTTGCCGATCGCGAACGCGAGTTGGGCGTCATTCAACTCAATGACATCGTCAAGCCCGATATTCGCGAGCGCTTTGCGCAGCTGCGCCAGATTGGTATTCGTACGGTGATGATCACCGGCGATAATCCGCTGACCGCGGCGGCCATCGCTGCCGAGGCTGGTGTCGACGATTTTTTAGCTGAAGCCACGCCTGAAGCCAAGCTGGCAATGATTCGCGACTATCAAGCCAAAGGCCACTTGGTGGCAATGACCGGTGACGGCACCAACGATGCGCCAGCGCTGGCGCAAGCGGATGTTGCGGTGGCAATGAACACGGGTACGCAAGCTGCCAAAGAAGCTGGCAACATGGTCGACCTCGACTCGAATCCAACCAAGTTGTTGCAAATCGTTGAAATCGGCAAGCAGATGCTGATGACCCGAGGCTCGTTGACAACATTCAGCATAGCCAACGATGTCGCGAAATATTTCGCGATCATCCCGGCGGCGTTTGCGGCAACGTATCCGGCGTTGGGTGTGCTCAACGTAATGCACCTACATTCGCCGGCTTCGGCGGTATTGTCGGCGGTGATTTTTAATGCGCTGATCATTGTTGGGCTCATCCCGCTGGCGCTGCGCGGGATTCGCTATCGGCCAGCGCCAGCAACTGCACTGCTGCGGCGCAACTTGCTGGTATTTGGCCTCGGTGGCGTGATGTTGCCGTTCCCGTGCATCAAGGTCATTGACTTGCTGCTTGGGGTGCTGGGCGTTGCCTAAGCTTCGCGCCTCGTGGCGTCGACGAAAGGAATGTATGCGTGAACTTGTTCGTGCCGCTAAAATATTTCTATTGCTCACCGTGTTAACCGGGCTGGTGTATCCGCTGCTGGTTACTGGCGCAGCGCAGCTACTGTTCTCAAATCAAGCGCATGGCAGCGTGATCACTCGCAATGGCGTTGCGGTTGGCTCAGCACTCATCGGCCAACATTTTGATCAGCCAGGCTATTTGTGGGGCCGGCCATCGGCGACAGCGCCTGTGCCATACAATGCTGCTGCATCGGGCGCTTCGAATCTTGGGCCCACCAACCCGGCGTTGGTGACTGCCATCGCAGCGCGCGTGGATGTCTTGCGTGCGTCGCTGGCGGAGCCAGCAGTGGTCCCGGTGGATCTTGTAACCAGTTCGGCTAGCGGGCTCGACCCAGATATTTCGCCCATGGCTGCGCAGCTGCAGATTGCCCGCATTGCGCAAACGCGTGGTATGGAACCACGTGTGGTGGCGAGTCTCATTTCTGCACATACCCATGGCCGCACGTTTGGTTTGTTCGGCGAGCCGACGGTGCGGGTGTTAGCAGTGAACCTTGCGCTGGACGCGTTGCCGTCGGTGCGGTCACCCAAGGCAACGCCGTGAGTACCCATGACGGCTGAACAACCCCGACCGTCTGCCGACGAAGTGCTCGCTCGCATTTCGGCGCAGCACGAGCGCGAGCACCGTGCCAAGCTCAAAATCTTTTTTGGCTTTGCGCCCGGCGTTGGCAAAACCTATCGCATGCTGCAAGTTGCACGCGATCTAGTAGCGGATCAGCACGCTGATATCGTGATCGGCTTGGTTGAGACTCATCGCCGCCGCGAAACTGCGGCGATGCTGTTGGGGCTGGACATCTTACCCAAGCGCAAAGTTGCCTATCGTGGCCAAACCCTCGAAGAGTTTGATCTTGAAGCCGCGCTCGCACGCAAGCCGTCGGCGATCGTGTTGGATGAACTTGCCCATAGTAATGCGCCTGGTTCGTTGCACGAAAAACGTTGGCAAGACGTTATCGAACTGCTCAACGCAGGTATCGATGTTTTCACCACCGTGAATGTTCAACATGTTGAATCGCTCAACGATATTGTTGAACAGATCACCGGTATTCGCGTGCGTGAGACGATCCCTGATTCGATCTTGGATCGCGCCGACGATATTGAAGTTGTCGACATAGCCCCCGAAGAGCTGCTGGCACGGCTCAAAGATGGCAAAATATATATCGGCCAACAAGCCGCCCGAGCGACCGAGAATTTTTTTCGACGCGGCAATTTGTTGGCGTTGCGTGAGTTGGCGCTGCGGCTCGCGGCGCAACGGGTTGACCAAGATGTGCGCGACTATCGGACCCAACATGGTGTAGCCGATACCTGGGCGGTAACCGAACGCATCTTGGTTTGTACGGGCCCGGCCCCAAGTTCGGCGCGGTTGCTGCGCGCGGCGAGTCGGATGGCTGCGGGGAAACACGCACAACTGCAAGCGGCGGTGGTTGAATCGTCGTCGCTCGGTGGGTTTTCGCACGATGACCAACAGCAGATCGAAGACCACATTCGGTTGGCTGAAACCCTGGGCGCAACGATTGTGCGGCTGCGTGGTGATGACGTAGCCGAGGCAATCCTGGCGCATGCGCGAACCGCAAACATCACGCGGATTGTGCTTGGCAAGCCGGGCAAACGCCGATGGCGCGACCAATTGCGACCGTCGCTGTTGCAGGCCTTGGTGGCCCACAGCGGCGACATTGATGTGCACATCATCAACGGTGACGATGCGCCAACCCCTGCCGGGCGGCGGCGTCACGATGGTCCCGCTGCCGTCGACGCCGCATCGTCGCATCAGCTCGGTGCGTATCTCGCCGCGTTGATGTTGGTAGTGCTGACCACGGCCATCGCAACCGCCGTGCACGCATTGTTTCCGGTGCCAGATCTAGCCATGTTGTATTTGTTGGCTGTGATGCTGGGTGCGTTGCGTTATGGGCGTGGGCCTGCGGTGATGGCCGCGGTGGCGAGTGTGCTGGCCTATGATTTTTTCTTGGTGGCACCGCGCTTGACGTTGGCGGTGGCGGACGCTCGGTATGTACTTACGTTTGCCATGATGTTCGCGGTTGGCTTGGTGGTGAGTGAGCTCACTACGCGGTTGCATAGCGCGCAGCGATTTGCGGTTTCGCGTGAACAACGCACAGCTTCGCTGTATGCGTTGACCCGGGCGCTTGGCACTGGCGACGATACCCAGGCGATTGCGCAGGTTGCGGCGCGCCATGCTGCCGACGAATTTCAAGGTGTTGCGATTTTGATAGTGACCGATCCAGATGCAGCGGCCGCCGAACCGATGGTGTGGCCAAGCGATACGGTTGTTGCACCGGAACATCTTTCGCTGGCGCAATGGGTGGCCACGCACGGTCGCTCCGCTGGGCTAGGCACGGATACCTTGCCCGGTGTCGCTGCGTTGGGGGTGCCACTGTTGGGCCGGGGCACGGTGCTGGGCGCGTTGACGCTGGTGCCACACGTCGCTGCGCCGTTGTTGTCGGAGCAAAAACAGTTTTGGGAAGCGTTTGCCCGGCAGATTGCGTTGGCACTTGAACGTGCACAGCTGACGGCAATCACCCGTGCGGCCGCAGTGCGAATTCAAACCGAAGAAATGCGCAGCACCTTATTGTCGGCGGTATCGCACGACCTGCGCACGCCGCTCGCGACCATCACCGGTGCAGCTACAACGCTGCGTGATGGGGGCGAACTGACGGCAACTGTGCGGCATGAGTTGTTGGTTGCGGTGTGCGACGAAGCCGAACGGCTAGAGCGCTTGGTTGGCGACCTGCTCGATATGACGCGGGTCGAAGCTGGCGGCCTGCAACTGCGGCGCGAAATCGTGCCGATGGAAGAGATGATCGGCTCAGCGCTGGGCCGCATGCAGGCCAAGCTCGGTGCTCGCCATGTCACCGTTGTGGCGCCAGCAGGCATAACGCTGGTTGCCGTAGATCCGGTATTGTTTGAACAGGTGTTTATCAATTTGCTTGAAAACGCAGTCAAATATACGCCGGCCACCGCGCACCTCGTGTTCACCACCAGCGAAGTTGCCGGCCAGGTTTCGGTCGTGTTGGAAGATGATGGGCCGGGCATCGCGCCGGGGCACGAGTTGCAGGTGTTTGATAAATTTTATCGCGGCGAGCATCCAGGCATTGGTGGTGTGGGCTTGGGGCTCGCCATTTGCCACGGCATTCTTCAGGCCCATGGTGGGACGATCACGGCGAGCAATCGGGTTAACGGCGGCGCACGCTTTGAGCTGCGCCTGCCCGTGGCCACCTTGCCACCGGCGGAGCCGCCGTTATGACCGGTACCAACAACGCTGCACCACCGTTGGCAACGGTGCTTATCGTCGACGATGAATTGCAAGTTCGGCGCTTTTTACGCGCAGCGTTGGGCGCGGCGGGCTACGCGATTTTTGAAGCCGGCACGATCGCCGAAGCAACGGCCTTGGCGACCGCGCATAATCCCGATGTGATTCTGTTGGACCTTGGGTTGCCCGATGGCGATGGCATCGCGTTGACGCGGACGTTGCGCGGGTTTTGCAAAACGCCGATCATCGTGATCTCAGCGCGTGGCCGCGAAGACGACAAAGTAGACGCGCTCGATGCCGGCGCTGACGACTATGTAACCAAACCGTTTGGGGTGCGCGAGTTACTGGCACGGTTGCGCGTTGCGTTGCGCCACAAAGGTGAAGCGCTGGGCGACAACGACGCAGCCGTGATGGAGTTTGACGGCTTGCATCTCGATATGGTGAAGCGCGAAGTCCTGGTGCGTGGCGAGGTGGTGCATCTCACGCCGATTGAATTCAAATTGTTGGTGTTGTTGGCGCGCCACGCCGGCCGGGTCCTCACCCATCGCGCTATCGTGAAACAAATCTGGGGTGATGCGCATGGCACGCAAAGCCATCATGTTCGCGTGCACTTGGCCGAGCTGCGTAAGAAGATTGAAAGCAACCCAGGCCAGCCGACGTTGATTATCACCGAGCCGGGCGTTGGCTACCGCATGCAAGAAGCGCGTGGGCGGTGAGCGCCCTGACGGTGCAAATATTACGCGTCGCGGGTCTTAGCCGCCGGGGCTAAGCGTTCAAATGCCGCCACAATCGGCGTTGCCGCGTTGCGCCCGTCGAGCCGCGAAATATGGCGCACGCCGGTGGGCGAGGTGATGTTGATCTCGGTCAACATGCCGCCGATGATGTCGATACCAACTAGCAGTTGGCCATAGGTCCGCAAGGTTGGGTTGATAGCGTCGATAATTTCATGATCCCGCGCATCGATCTCGCATTTCACGGCGCGGCCGCCAACGTGCAAGTTGCCCCGAGCTTCGTTAAGCGCAGGAACCCGCAGCACTGCACCAACCGGTTCGCCGTCGATCATGAGGATGCGTTTATCGCCTTGCGCGGCAGCTGGTAAATAACTTTGCGCTAGCGTCCAACGGCTGCCGCCGCCAGTGGAGGTTTCAAAAATGGACGATGCGTTGGGGTCGCCGGCGCGCACCACGAAAATACCCAAGCCGCCAAATCCATCGACCGGTTTGACGACAATCGCACCGCCTTGTTCGTCGAGGAATGCCGTCAGGCGAGCGCTGCTGCGGGTCACGATGGTGTGCGGCGTCAGCGCTGGAAACCGCAACACGGCGAGATGCTCGTTCAGTTCGCGTAGGCCATGCGGGTCATTGACCAACAGGGTTTTGCCGCGTGCATGTTCTAAGATCCACGTTGCGTGCAAGTACGTCACGTCGAAGGGTGGGTCTTTGCGCATCAGCACTACGTCAAAATCACCGAGGCGCATGGCGACTGCCGGCTCGGTGCGAAACGCAGTTGCCGGCGTCTCGGCGTCGACGACATCGGTCGGCGTTGCCAGCGCGACGGCGTCGTCGCCTTCGAGGCCGAGATGTTCGACCAAACACGTGAACACCTGATGACCACGTGTAACCGCTTCCAACATCAACGCGTACGAGGTATCGCCGAACAGCATGAGCCGATCAAGTGGGTCGATAATGAAGAGAAGTTTCATGGTGTTTCGCTGGCGCCCGGATTGCTGTCATCGGCGCCGGTAACTTTGGTTGGCAACAAATGCTCTAAGTCGTGCTTGCGTAAGCGGTAATACAGCGTCGAGCGATTGATGCCGAGCGTGCGCGCCGCGCTCGCGATATTGCCCCGCGATTTTTCTACTGCGGTCATGATCTCTTTGCGCTCGCTATCTTGCAGTCGCTCGGATAGCGATTTGCCTTCATCGCCGGTGCCACCGCTGTGCGGAGCCGTGCCGTGTGGCGAGCCGTGGGCCGAGCCATGTGATGTTCCAGCGCTGGTAGGCGAAGCTGACATCGGCGGCATTGCTACCGGCAAGGCAATGGGGCCGGACCCACCAACCGGGGCGCCTGGGGCGTTACCACGTCGGCCGAAATCAAGATGGCTGATATTGAGCTCGGCACCGCGGGCCAGAATCATGGCGCGCTCGATGATGTTTTCCAGTTCGCGCACGTTGCCGGGCCAGTTGTATTCGCGCAATTTTGCCAGCGCGTCGGTGGCCATGCCGCTGGCTTTGACGCCCATGCTGCGTGCGAATTTTGCAATAAAGTGATGCGCCAGCACCGGCAGATCGTCGAGCCGGTCGCGCAGTGGCGGCAAGTTGATCGGGAAAACGTTGAGGCGGTAATATAAATCTTCGCGGAACTCGCCGTCTTCGATCATCTTTTCGAGGTTGCGGTTGGTTGCCGAAACCACTCGGACATCGACTTTGATGGTTTCGGAACCGCCGACGCGTTCGAACTCGCGTTCTTGCAAGGTCCGCAGTAGTTTGATCTGCACGTCCATCGGTAAGTCGCCAACTTCGTCGAGAAAAAGCGTGCCACCGTCGGCTAATTCGAAACGGCCGGGGCGGCGTTGCATCGCGCCGGTAAAACTGCCTTTTTCATGGCCGAACAGCTCCGATTCGAGAATGCCTGGGGCCAGCGCGGCGCAGTTGACTCGGACAAACGGTTTTTCCTCGCGCGGGGAATTAATGTGAATCGCATGGGCTACCAACTCTTTGCCGGTGCCGGTTTCGCCACGCAACAACACGGTTGAATACGTCGATGCAACTTGTTCAACTTTTTGCAGCACCTCGTTGAGGGCGGCCGACGAGCCGATGATGTTGCCGAAGTCGAACTCACCGTGCAGTTGTTGGTTGAGATAGCCGGTGTATTCGGCGAGCTGCGCCGCCAAACGGGCATTGTCCCGAGTCAGCTGGAAACGTTCGAGCGCATATTGCAGCACGCCGCGCACTTCTTTGGCTTCCCACGGCTTGGTGATGTAGCGGTAGACTTGGCCCAGGCTAATAGCCTCAATCAAGACGTCGACGTCAGTGAAAGCGGTAAGAATCAAACCGACAACTTCTGGTTTGCGCGTACGCACTTCGCGCAGTAACTCCATCCCGGTCATCTTTGGCATGCGTTGATCGGTAACCACCACCGCAATGTCTTTTTGCGCGAGGATTTCAAGTGCCTCGGCGCCACTCGTCGCGGTTACGATGTCGAAGACTTTGCGAAAGTTGAAGCGAAAAGCATCAAGGTTGTCCTGTTCATCATCGACGATCAGAATGGGGTAGCGCTTGAGGTCCAACGTCATGGAAGCCATTGTTATCACTGCCGCCGCGGTGTGTATACGGTGACTTGTACCGGTGCACGTAAAGCGCGCGGAATCGGTAAATCGGCTTGCTCGAACCCGGTCGCCCGCGTCACACTTCGGCAATGAAGCGTTATTTGTGGATAGTGTGTGCGGCCGTGATGTTAGCCGGGCCCGCCGTGGCATCAGTGCCAGCTTTTGCCGACCAAGCGCTGGCTCCAACCGCCAAGGCGACCGGGGTGCTGGACCTGACGTTGCTTGATCAAGGTAACGGTATCTACCGGCTCCAAAACTCAAAGTACCAAGTGACGTTTCCAGCCAAGCCCGACGTATCGGCGCAGGATTCTACGACCAAAGACATCACCATCAAAGGTGCGTTGGCCATTCAAACTACCGACCGTGCCGGCAACTTGGGCAACGGCTTCATGATGGTGCCAATTCCTGCCGGGGTACCGTACGATGCCAAAGCTGGGCTCAAGGCTGCACGCGGCAGTATCCTGCAAACCGTCAAAGGCAAGGTGGTCAAAGAATCGCCGGCAAATCTTGGCGGAGTGCCGGGCACCAAGACGGTAGCTCATGGCATCGTTGACGGCACCAAGCTTGAAGTTAGCACCTGGTTTGCATTTGACGTTAAAAATCATACGGTGTTGGGGCTGTTCACCCTGCGTGAACTTGGTGCCGCTAGCGATGATGTGCAAGTGTTTGTCGATTCCTTCAAGGTCCTCGGCGCCGGCGCTGCCCTCGTCGGTGCTAACGACGACGGGATCGAACGAACCGGCTTTCACAATGTTGAAATCGCGCCTGCCGGCAACGGCACCTACGTGCTCAACGGCGACGGTTATTCGATCGTGTATCCGAGCAAGCCGGCGTTTAGCACCTTCGATGTACCGTGGCCGACCGGGCCCAACAAAGCGGGCACGGCCATGGCCGAACAGGGTGAGGGCGCTCACGGCATTGTCGTGACCTACGTGCCGGACGGTGTGACGTATGATGCAAAGCTCGGGCTCGACGGTGCCCGCGACAAAATGCTGGAAGGCATGAAGGCCAAGCTCGTGTCCGAAAAGCCGACGACGGTGAGCGGGTTCAAGGGCCGCGTCGTCTATGGCTCGATGATCATTCAAGGTAAACAGGCAACGGTGCGCGCCCACTTGGCGTATTTGCCAAAGCGACGCGCTGTGTTTGGCGTGTTGAGTTTATGGGTGGCTGGTGACCGTGTTGGTGAGAAAAATGCAAATACGTTTCTCAAGTCGCTTAAAATCACCAAATAGGGTCGATTATACAAGCGACGCTCGCGCTGATCATTGGTCGCATTTTCGTCGATCATTCCGCAGGTTTACCAACGCCTGAGGCCCTGGTGTTGACCGCATGCTCGACTGCCGTGCGTCACACCAAATAGTCGATGCATCTCGCTTAGTCGATCGGGCCGCCAGTCCATTATGAAGCGTTGCTGTTGGCCGTAGTGGCGAGCGCCGCGTGAGCATCGTGTAACGCTGC
>JAGPDK010000639.1 GCA_018057605.1 Kofleriaceae bacterium
GTGATTATGGCGTAGTCCGGCAGCCGGGTGACTGGCTCGGCTAGGCCCGTGTAGCGTGCCAACAATGTTGGTCCGGCGGGAATTTACTCAACCGCCAGCTTAGTTCCTAGTTTACCGCGCGCGGTCGGCGGATTACGCCGGGCTGCCTGGCAAATTATTGCGGCGCCACCGTATGCTCGCACGCTATGTTGATATCCCGCGCCGAGCGTTCGCGCGCGTTATTGTTGTTGGCGCTGTGCGGCGGATTTTGGAGTACCGGGGGTGTGCTGATCAAATTCGTCAGTTGGCATCCGCTGGCCATATGGTCGGTGCGCTGCGCGATTTCTGGCCTTGCATTGTACGCGATCACTCGGCCAAGCCTGCGCGGTTTATCACGGGCCGAATGGGGCGTGGCAGTGACCCATGCAGCGACGACGGGTTTGTTCATTGCTGCCAACAAACTCACCACGCCAGCCAATGCGATCTTGATTCAATATTCGGCACCGGTCTGGGTCGCGTTGTTGGGCGCCTGGATCCTCAACGAGCGCGCCACCCGCGCCGATTGGATCACGATCGCTGTCGTGCTCGCGGGCATCACGTTGTTCTTCGTCGACCAGTTGGAATTTGCCCACATGATCGGCAATACGATTGCACTGCTCGCCGGTGTGGCGTTTGCGCTCAACATCATGCTGATGCGTTTGATCTCGACACGCGCGGTGGCCGCGCCAGCCGGTCGGCGCAATCCACTGCGCGCCATTATCATCGGCAATTTGCTCGGTGCCGTGATCGGCGCGCCATTTTGCTTGCTGCACGCAGCGCCCGACGCGACTGGCTGGTTGGCGTTGTTGGCGTTGGGCCTAGTGCAGCAAACCGCCGCGTACCTTTGTTATGGTTGGGCGATTCGTCGGGTTACGGCGCTCGAAGGACTGTTGGTCCCCATTGTCGAGCCAATTTTATCGCCGGTGTGGGTGATGCTGTTTTTTGGGTTGCGGCCCAGCCTCTGGGCCCTCATCGGCGGCATTGTGGTGGTCGGTGCAGTTACCGTCCGTGCGGTTTTGTCGTTGCGCCGTCCCGCGGTAAGCTAGACTCATGAGTCCCGATGATGAGTCAAATGCTGTGACCGATGCCTCGGCTGCCGAGTCGGGCGATGCCTTGATCGATGATCTGCCGTTGGACTTGGATGAAACCACGCAAACTCGGTCGGTTGATCGTTCGGCGATGCTGCACGAAAACAGCGAAGGGTTTGGTCACAAATCACGCAAGCTCACTTCCGGCGCGGGGGTCCTCGATCCGTTTTTGCGGGTAGAAGAGTTTTGGGTGCAAGAAGCGGCCATAGCTCCGACGCCGTTCGCTGGCACGATGTTGCTCAATTACGTATTCGAAGACTCCGAAACCGGGTTGATGATCCGCGACTCGATCGGGGGCCAACATGCCATTCCGCCCGGCGCGATGTTTGTCATTTCAACTGGTAGTGGCATCGTGGTTGAGCAAACTCCAGAGCAGTATGGCCGGACGTGTCATGGCGTGACTGTAACCATCAATTTAGCGTGTGCCGACAAAGACGGTGCACCAACCAAAGTAGGCGTGCCCCCCAAAGCTGTGCGTGAGTTGGTGCGAGGTGCGTTGATGCGCGTGCGGGTGCTCGCTGGCTCGTCGAATGGTTTGACTTCAACGTTTATTCCAGGCACGGCGTTTACTGTTGTTGAAGCACATTTGTCGCCGGGTGCGTCGCTGCGCCACGAATTGCCGCGTGATCACACAGCCTTTGCAGTAGTGTTGCGTGGCCGAGCCTTGGTTGGTACTAGCGAAGATCCGCGCAGCGTGCGTGCTGGCGTTGCGGTGAGTCTATTCGATGATGGCGACAGCGTGTTAGTTCGTGCTGCTGACGAGAAATGCCATGTGCTGGTTGGCTCGGGCAAGCCGTTGGCTGAAACCGTGTTTATCGAGGCAGGCTTTGTGATGAACCATCCGCAAGAACTAGCAGATGCACAAGCGCGGTTTGATAACGGCGAAATGGGCACCCTGTTGCCGCGCGACTAGGACGGTGGGCCGGTTGCGGCTTGCTTGCCCTGCCTACTTTTGTAGAATCTGCTGCGCTGCGGCGATGCGCGCGGCATCTTGTTGGGCGGCCGTGGCTGCACTTGCCGCTGGCTTGGCCGGCACGTTCATGCCGCGCTGCACAGCGGGCCGCGCGCCGACGAGCGTGATCCACCGTTGCAGGTTGTCGAGGCCATCGATGGAGATTCCGCCCCAGGCATGTAGGCGGGCCCACGGCCAGGTTGCCATATCGGCGATGGAGTAGTCATCCGCGAGATATTCGTGATCGGCTAACCGCGCGTCGAGCACGGTGAGCAACCGGCGGCTTTCGTTTTGATAGCGTTCAATCGCGGCTGGAATTTTTTCGGGAAAGTAGCGAAAAAATACATTGGCTTGGCCCATCATCGGGCCCAGTCCACCCATTTGAAACATGAGCCATTGCAGGACCACGGATCGGCGTTTGGCGTCGTGGGGCAAAAAACGCCCGGTCTTTTCGGCCAGGTAAATCAGAATTGCGCCGGATTCAAATACCGCAAAATCATCGGCGCTGCGATCAACGATGACAGGGATGCGGCCATTTGGATTGAGCTGTAAAAACTTTGGTTGGTGCTGTTCAAGTTTGCCAAGATCGAGCGCGATAACCTGATACGGCAAATTCAATTCTTCGAGGGCAATTGATACTTTGTGCCCGTTTGGCGTTGCGGCCGTGTACAGATCAAACATCCGCGTAGCCTAGCTTGCAGCTGCCGCCCTGTCACGGTTTTGCGGCGCCCGGATGAAGGCCGCACTGCGGTAGGCACGCCGTGGTCGGCAACCTCGCAATACGCCGGCGTGCACAGCGAAAAAACGAGTGCGGCCACGCGTGTTGGCGAGCCGACGGGGTGGGCTCGATTG
>JAGPDK010000170.1 GCA_018057605.1 Kofleriaceae bacterium
GCACTGACCTCGGTATGGCCTTCGATTTCGATACCGGTGGCATCGCCGAAGAGGTTTTGCCGTAAGAAGAAGTAGTCCATCACGTGAAATAGTATGGCTGCAAAGCCTGCGAATGTGCGGCATGCATGACGCGCAATGTTGCGGTAAGGGGCGGCTTTGGTGCGTCGTCGGTAAGGCTCCGTGCCCGTCGACCGAGTACCGTCGTCCGAGTCCCGAGTAAGGCCCTTACGCTTACTGTGGATTTCGTTTGGATTCCCTTACCTGAGTGGCATTGGGCCTAGTTCTTGTTGAACTGCATCGCCACTGCGTGGCTGATGGCGTCGGCAAGCTTGATGCGGGTGGCTGGGTCGGCCAAGTCGCGACCTTCGATGGGATGATCGAGAAAGCCAACCTCAACGAGGGCGGCTGGCATGCTGGCGCCCAACAAGACGTGTTGGGCATCTTGGCGCACGCCGCGATTGCCGTCGACGCCACGGATGAGTTCGAGTTGCTCTTGCATGTCGGCGGCAAACTCAGCGGCGTCCCACTGCGCCGAGCCGCGTTCAACATCATCAAGAATCGGGCCAATATCACCCGGCACATTGGCGCGCGCGGTGGCAGCATCGCGGCGAATCGCCCGGCCATCAATATCAACCGCGGCGGGCGTCAGCACGTAGGTTTCAAAACCGCGTTGTGTGCGGGTCGGCGAGGCGTTGGTGTGAATACTGAGCAACAGGTCGGCATTGATGGCATTGGCCACCAACATGCGTTGCCGCAACGTCAACGTACGGTCGTCATCGCGGGTCAACACAACATCAATACCCGCCGCGATCAGCCGCGTACGGACCAGCCGCGCTAGGTCCAAGGTCACATCTTTTTCGCGCAGCCCCGTGATCTGGTTTTGCCCGCCCGGATTGCTGCCGCCGTGGCCGGGGTCGATGACCACCAGCGGGCGGACTCGCTTGCTGGGCTCAATTTCTTGGCCAATTTCTTGGCGCAGCGTGGCCGGCGCCGTGTCCGTGATGGCATCGGCAATGCCCACCGCACTGGTAACTAGCATCGCTGCGAACAGCCACTTCATCGCGCTATGGTAGGGGCAGGTGGGGTGGCACGCCAATTATTGACCAATCGCTTGGCGTCCCTTGACCCAACCACGTAAAACCGCTACGTTTTTTGCTTGGAATCGAAATCGATCATGGCCCAGCGCTTTGCTCCGCTGGCCTGGCTAGTGGCGCTGGCGATCTTAGAGCTGGTGCTTAACCGTGGCGTGCTGCCGATGATTTCGCGTAGCCATGCCTCCGCACCGTGGCTCACCGCGCTGGATTACGTCGCGCTGTTTACGTTTTATTTTGCAACGACCTTGGCCTTGGTAACCATCGGCAATCATATCTACCGAGCGTGGCAAGCCCGGCGCATCGCACCGGCGGGGTGGTTGTTGGCGACGGCGCTGTTTGGTTTGGCCGGCGTTGCGGTGCGCGCCATGAGTAGCGCCGGGCCAACTACATCGTTGTTGCTCGATTTTGCGTTGCTGCTCGTCATCTTGGCGGCGCTGTTGTTTGCATTTTTGCATGGGCCCGCGGGCAGTCGCGATCTTGGGATGCGCATTGGGATGGTTGCGGTCAGCGTGCCCTTGTTAATCCATTGCGTTGCTGCGGTGTACGCTGGCTTTGTCTCGCTCGATGCCGTGGCTGAAGCCAAAGATCATTGGCAAAATCTTGGCGTGCTGACGCTGTGTGTTGCGGCCATGCTAGCACCCTATTGTTTCGCACCACGACCATTTGCCCACGCGGTCGTGCGCATTGGGCCGGTGGTCGCCGCCATGACCATCGCAACCGCTGGCGCGTTGTTGTTGCGGCACGACTACATCAACACGGCGCGGGTGGTGGAGCGCGTACTGGGCATTGAAATATCGACGCTGCGGGCCGACCCCAAGCTGGCGTTTTATTTGTTAGCGCTG
This sequence comes from Kofleriaceae bacterium, assembly GCA_018057605.1. Taxonomy (GTDB): domain Bacteria; phylum Myxococcota_A; class Polyangia; order Haliangiales; family Haliangiaceae; genus JABFXX01. Next base: position 1,937 of record JAGPDK010000170.1, read on the forward strand.
GCCACGCTGGTGTGGTCCGTGCTTTCGGCTGCGACGGCTGCAACTCCGGCTCGACGCCAGGTAGGCATTGGGTTGTTGCTGTTGGTGCTGGGTGGCAACGGTTTTCGTTGGCCACTGAATTATTTGTTGATTGCCATCGGCTTGGCATTGCTTGCGTATGCCACAAGTGAGGTGCGCGCCGAGGAACGGGTCGCAGCGCCGGCACCTGCCATTGCTGATGCCGTTTGGTCCAGTTACGTGGCCAGCCTGGCCAAAGCGCTGCGGGTGCATGCCCCGACGCTACATGTGCTGTCGACGCGCGATACCGACGCTGAAGTGTCAACGTTATTGATTGGCGATGTTGACCATATCGGCTTGCGGGTGCGGATGGCGCGCCGCAACGGCAGCCTGGTAATGATCGATGTGCTGCTCGGTCGCGAACCCCGGCGCAAAGATGCGCCAACGTTATTACTGTTTGGCCAAAGTCCGCTGGGTGCACCGGTGGGTGTGCCATTGGCGGCGGGCGCACGCACCACGGTTACCGCTGATGCCATTGATGTCATTGGCCCACTTGAGGTGTATGCGCAGTTGCGCGGCGAAGGCGTTTTGCCTGGCATTCCACTCGGCGACATCCCCGGGTGGGTCGGTTATTGGCCGCAACTCGCGATTGGCTGGCGGGTGTTGCCAGGGCGCGATGCATCGTTTGATTTCCCGGTGCCGATCAACGATTTAGCGCTTTCGTCGTCGGGCAAAAATGCCGCACAAAATGCCGATCGGCTGGCCGCGGTGGTTGCAACGTTGATTGCATTGGCGCAACGCGCTGAGCTGCCGCGACCGGAGGCACCGGCACCCGATGCGGCCGCAGCCGCAGCTAGCGATGATTCGGCTGATATCTCACCGGCAACCGCCGCCGACGTTGCGCCGGCGACCGCGCCTACCGAACCGGCGACGGAGGCATAACATGGCCAGCCTTGCGGCGCTTGTGCCACTCGCCTGCGTGGCTGTGCTTGGCAGTTGTGTGCTACGCCCAGCGGTGTCGGCCTCGCCAAGCTCCAACGCATGGGCCGCGCAGACTGATTACCTGGTGTTGCAACCGGCGGTCGTCGCTGCTGCCGCATTGCAACACCAGCAGCAGTTGATCGTCGCAGCCGCGCATCAAAGCCGCGCGGCGTTTGAGAAATTGGCGCAGCTGACCGACGGTATTGGCCATCGGCTTTCGGGTAGTGCAGGCCTTACGCGGGCGCTGCAGTGGGCTGCGGATACCATGCGTGCCGATGGCCACGCCAACGTCCATATTGAACCGGTGATGGTGCCGCATTGGGTGCGCGGCCCTGCGTCGGCGCTCGCAACCTCGTCGGTACGGGGCGCGCTGCCACGACAGTTACACGTGTTGGCCTTGGGCGGTTCGGTCGCAGGTGATGTAACCGGTCGGGTCTTGGTGGTGAAAAGCTGGGACGAACTCGAACAACGCAAAGCCGACGTCGCTGGGGCCATCGTCTTGTTCAACGTGGCCATGCCGGCCTGGACCAAGGCGCACGGCTCGGGTTACGGCGACGTTGTGGGTTATCGTGTGGGTGCTGCACGTGCCGCCGCTAAACTGGGCGCAGCGGCGGTGCTGATGCGCTCGGTGACCGCGCATTCATTAGGCACGTTGCACACCGGATCGATGAGTTACGCCGACGACGTTGCCAAGATACCGGCCGCGACTATCACCGTTGAGGATGCCACGTGGTTACAACGCACCACGGCGTCGGGCGCCACCATCACGGTGCGGCTGCAATTGCAAACTGAACAATTACCCGATGCGGCGTCAGGCAATGTGATTGCGGAACTGCGCGGTAGCGTCTGGCCCGACGAGATTGTGGTGTTGGCCGCGCACATTGACTCGTGGGATGTTGGCCAAGGCGCGCACGACGACGGCGCCGGCTGTGTGATCATGATGCAAGCGCTGACAACGTTGCGGCAGCTGCACCTCACGCCGAAACGCACCATCCGCGTGGTGCTGTACACCAACGAAGAAAACGGCGTGCGTGGCGCGCGGCAGTACGCGCTCGACCACGTCAAAGAGCTCGGCCACCATGTGGCTGCCATCGAATCCGATTCGGGTGGCTTTGCACCGACCGGGTTCGCACTCGAGGTAGCGTCGGGCACGCCGCTGGCTCAGCAGCAGCGGGTGCAGCAACGTGCCCGTGCTTTGGTCACCGCGGCCGGGCGAGTTGGCGCTGGCCGCGTGACGCTGGGCTATGCCGGTACCGATATCGAGCCCTTGATTGAGGCTAGAGTGCCTGGGTTTGGGTTGACCGTCGACAATCGCACCTATTTTGACATTCACCATAGCGATGCCGATACCCTTGATAAAGTTGACCCGGCGCAGCTTGCCGACGGTGTCGCCGCGGTCGCAGCGTTGGCGTATGGGTTGGCGCAAGCCTCGGAGCGCTTGCTGCCGGAACGGCTGCCTCCGCTTGCTTCCACAGGCACCGCGCCGTGATCGATCGCGGCCTGCGCAGCTTATTGTGGGCGTTTGAGCGACCGTTGATGGTCGCGGCCGTTCCTGCGTCTCGCCGCGATGTGATTTTGGTGTTGGGCGCACCCCTCACGGTGCACGGCACACTTTCGCGCGTGCTGCATGAACGGGTCGCAACGGCAGCTATGTTGTGGCAACACAGTGGTGCCGCGGCCGTCGTGGTGAGTGGCGGAGTAACCCGGTCGGGGCTGCCAAGTGAAGCGGCGGCGATGGCCGACGAATTGCTGACCGCTGGCGTGCCGCTCGCCAACATCGTAGTTGAACAACATGCGCGAACCACCCGTGAAAATGCGGATTTTGCAGCGACACTTATGACCGCACGCAACTGGCGCTCGGCCTGGGTCGTGACTCAACCGTTTCATGTGCGGCGCGCGGTCCGGTTGTGTCGTGATGCTGGCATCGACGCGCACGGCTGGGTCATGCAACAAAGCGTGCAATATGCGCAGCCACTGCTGGGGCTGCGTTGGACTGCACGAGAATATGCGGCGTGGGCGGCAATGATGTGGCGGCAAAACCTGGCGCGGCCCATGGAGCAGCGTTAATGGCCAAGTCGTCAGGCTCGGCGCAACCTGCGGCGGTGCCGCCAGTTATGCGTACCAACGCGACGCCGCAGCAATTGGCCCGTGAAGCCATGTGGGCGTGGTTGCTGGTGTTGGCCTTGGTTGCAGGGCTGGTGCATCTCAACATTACCTTGCCTGCGATTGGCCACCTGGGCAGTGCGCTCATCGCGGTTACGTTTTTGTACGTGCCAACTTGGTTCGCATGGCGGCGTGGCAAAGATTTGGTCGATTACGGTTTTGTCGCGGAGCCGGTGCGGCGCGGCCTGGCGACCGCGGCGTTGGTAATGCTGGTGCTATTTCCGATTTTCATTGCGGTCTATATTGGCTTTTATCAAGCGGCCTGCAAATCGTCGACGCTCATGCACCTGGCGCCACGTGGTTTGTGCGCGCGCTACGGCGGCTTGGCTGGCATTCATTGGCCGGTGCTGCACTGGGGCTTTGGCGCCCGCAACAGCTTTGCTGAATTTTGTATTGTGCAATTGGTGGTGGTGGCGCTGCCCGAAGAATTGTTCTTTCGTGGCTATTTGTTGGCGCTGCTGGAAAAACGTTGGCCACCAACCCGGCGTATTCTCGGCGGTGGCGTTGGCATCGCGCTGGTACTTTCGGCGGCTGCGTTTGCCATGATTCATTTACCCAAAGACGGCGACCCGCGGGCCCTAGCGACATTTTTTCCTGGCTTATTGTTTGGCTGGATGCGCTCGGCAACCGGTTCGATTCTTGCGAGTACGGTGACCCATGCCAGTTCCAATATTTTGATTCGGTTGTTGGAAGCGTCGGTGTTGCGCTGACGCCTGGCATGTGTGCCAGTACCTCGCATCCGAAGTTCGATCAGGGTTTTTCCGGCCCCTTCGAGTGAGGCCGGGAAAAACCCTGTGCGTAATCCCACTTGATGCTCGGTCCTAGCCTCATTTTTGCTTCGTACCGCCAATCAATTAGGAACTCTGAACGGACTTAGGATTTGCGGTACTAGCCTGGGCTATAACGTTGACTATCATGGTTGTTGTTGCGCCACGCGTCGCTGCGTTTTTTGATATGGACAAAACGCTGCTGCGCATTGACTCCGGCATGAGCTGGACCAAGTTCATGTATCGACGCGGCGAGTTACCGAAACGCACCTTGGCCAAGGCCGTGTATTGGAGCACGCTGTACAAGTTGGCCTTGCTCGATATGGATACGGTTTTTACTCGGTTGTGTGAAGATCTCACTGGCGACTCCGAGCTCGAACTGCGTCAAAAATGTGAACTTTGGTACCAGCAAGATGTAGTGCACAACGTTGCGGCGCAAGGTCGGGCCGCAATTGCAGCGCATCGTGCGGCAGGTCATGTGATTGTGCTGGCCACTGGATCTACGCAGTATGCAGCGGCCCCGGTTGCGCGAGGCGAGGCGATCGAGCACGTGTTGTCGTCGCGACTTGAGGTAGTCGATGGCACCTTCACCGGCCGACCCGCAGGGTTCGGCTTTGGTATGCACAAAGTCGGCTTAGCCGAAGCTTTTGCCCAGCAATACAACATTGATTTGCAGCGCAGCCATTTTTACTCCGACAGCTACAACGACTTGCCGCTGTTACTGCGCGTCGGCACTGCCATCGCGGTAAATCCTGACATTCGGCTCAAGCGCCACGCTCGGCAATCCGGCTGGCGGATCGAAAACTGGGGCTGACCGGCACTGCGGTGCGGCGGCTCCAGCATTTCGCATCCTACGTTCGAACACGCAAGCGCAGGTTACTGAGGGAACCGTGTCCAACCAGTGGTCCAGTCGGTCGCGCCGACGGCGCCGCAGAAGGTCGCGGTTTGATCGAGGCCCGCTGGTGGCGTGCCGCAGCCGGTGAGCACCGGTGAACCAGCCATTGGCATCCAGTTTGGTGCGGTGATGTTCTTCGGCGCGGTCAGCATTGGATCGCTGGTCATGTGGTTGCTAGCAACGCCCGCGATCATGGTTGCTTCATTGAAGCAATTGGTGCCGGTGCTGTCGCAATCATTTTCTTTGTTGGCCACCACGTCAAAGTTGGCAGGCCATAGTTCGCCAATCGCAGGTTTCATGAAGTAGGTGTTGGCAACACTAAGGCCATTGTTTGGCCACAGCGCGGCGCTGGATGCGCCATCAACGTCGATAGCGAAAGTCGAAAAGTACGCGACGATCATGTTGTTGAGTTTGGCGCCCGAACCACGGCGCAAATGCATGCCGCCTTGTTTGTCAGTGATAGCGCCGTCGCCGCCAATGAGCGTTGCGTTCCAGATTTCCGGCGAGCTGCGAGGCAACGCATCGTTGTTGTTGCGGTTGCTATCGGCTTCAAAGCCTTTGTCACCGCGGCCGGTTTTTTGTTGCACGATGACAAACTGGGCTTTGCCGTTCCAACCCAAATCCCAATCGAGGGCGTCGTCGTCGGGTTGGGTAATCACAACGTGCGAGATGTTGGTGTTGCCACCGAAGATTTCGATGCCGTCATCGAGGCCAAGGTGCACTTGCACATAATCAACCAACGTTGCGGCGCCACAGCCGCCGAGGGTCAAGCCGTTCAGTTCGTTGTCAACGGCGAGTTGAAAACCAGCATATTCGATGCGGGCGTACTTCAGTTTTCCGCAATCCGAGTCCGCAACAGCACCACCGTATTCGGTTTTGATGCCGACGGTGTCCGGAAAGCCTTCGACCTTGTTGCTGCCACCGGTCACATTGATCGGCGCGCTGCCGAGCATGACCAAACCGCCCCAATCGCCGGACTTGGCGACCGCGGCGCTCGAGGTGAAAACAATTGGTTTGTCGACGGTGCCAACCGCATTGAGTTTGGCGTTTTTGGTAATCGTCAGCACTGAGCCCGCGTCGCCTTTGATGACGGTGCCAGGTTCAATGGTCAGGGTGCCGCTGGTGAAAAATACTTGGCCTTTGAGGATGTAGGTGTTTTTGGCCAACCAGGTGGTGTCGCCCGAGATGTCGCCGGCTGGTACGTCAACATTGCCACCCGCGATCGGGGCATCGACGACAGGTATCACCGGTGCATCAATCGGAAGGTCGCTGTTGCTTTCGCCGCAGGCTGGAATCAAAGCAAGAGTTGATAGGCTAGCTACTAGGAGATTCTTAAACGTTTTCATATGCGATTTCCTTTTGTGTAAAACAAAAAATTCAAGGTGATTAGTTGCGGGCGCTCACTGCGGCGCCCAATCAAGGCTGACCACAATGGCCGAGCCAGGTAAGAACCGGTCGACGGTGATGCCGCCTTGGGTCAGCCGCACGGCTTGGTTGGCAACATTGGTCGCCGACAGTTTGGCGCGCAGTTGTGCGCCAATTTTGCGCGATGCCACGAGGTCGATCCGATGCAAGGCTTCTTCGTAGGTGTCGGGCAGGCCTTCAACGCCAACATCGCTAATGCGGCGACCGCTGACATTGTACAGAACGCCAACGTCGACCACCTTGGGATTTCGATATTCAAGGCTGGCGTTGGCGACATACGGAGACTGTCCGTAAAGCGGACGTGTTTGGCTGGTCAAGATCATGTTGTCGGCAGGGAGTTGCACGCGCGAGCGCATGACCGCGAGATTGCCACCGACGCGAAAGGCCGTCAGTGATCGGTGGACCCGGCTCAGTTCAACCCGGGCCTCGAGTTCGAGACCCACCAAGTTGCCGCTGCGGGCGTTGCGAAACGTTGCGTTGGATTCGCTGTCGGCTAGCACTTGTTCGATTGGTTGTTCAAACCGTTTGGCGAAGGCGCTGGCTGCGATTACTTCGTCTTGGCCTGGAAAATATTCCCAGCGGACATCGGCGTTGTGAATGTGCGTGGTCTGCAATTCCGGGTTGCCCGACAAGCTGCGTCGCCGCACGTAGTCAAAATATAAAAACGGTGCGAGTTCGCGAAACCGTGGCCGCGCCAAGGTGTAGCTATAGGCGGCACGCAAATTGGTGTTGTCGTGCAGCGCATACACAACGTTGGCGGTTGGTAAAATATCGTTGTCGGTTCGTGCAACGTTGGCGCGGACGCCTGCGACGGCGTAGCGGCTGCCGTTGGCAAGCGTTTGGTCAGCGCGTTCGTAGCGTGCGCCAGCGACGAACTTAAGTCGCGACGTGGCTTCGAGATCTGCGGCTAGATACCCTGCGGCGATGTCGATGTTGGCTTGGTACGAGTCTTCGTGCAGGGTGTCTTCTTGCACTTCGAAATCAGTGCCGATGTTTTCGGCACTGAAAATCTGTTCGGCTGGCATTGTGCGCGCGGACGTGTCGTCGCCGATGTAGCGATAACGAAAACGTCGGCCACGAAAGCCACGATCGGTTGATTGCAGCGAGGTGCCAGCGCGCAAGCGGACCTTGCCAAGTGGCAACATGGCATCGGCGCCGCCGCCGAAAGATTTGTCGGACAAGAACGACCAATAACGTTGGCCCGAGCCAGGTTGGTCTTTGTACGATTCCATCGCGCTGGTTGGATCGACGGTGTAGACCAAATCGCGGGTGTCTAACTCATCGCGGCGGGTGCTGGCGCCGTTGATTTGCCACTTGAGTTCAAGCCCATGCGCGCGCGTGATTTTATGTTTGCCGATGAGTTGGGCCATGCCTAGCGCACGTTCGACGAACGACATGCGGGACACATCGATGTTGGTGCCGTCAGCTTCGCTGTAGCCAAGGCCGGTAGCCACTGAGTCGGTGCCGACGTGGCTATATAGCCCAAACAAGTTGATGCTATGGCCGTCGGCGATGGCATAGCCCACGTTGGCTAACGATCCGACCGTGGCTTCGCGTTCACCGACGTCGTAGGCCAACGAATCGGTGGTCTGCAGTTGCCCCCCGGCAAGGCCGGTGCGCGCGGAATCGCCGCTGCGGCCTGAAAAACCGTGGCGCATCATGCCGGTGACCAGGTAGCCCAGCGGCCGTTTCGCTAGTTGCGTCGTGCTGCCGACGGTTGCATTGATCCCGAGGTTTGGCGATACCTGGCCTTCGGTCGGTGCCCAGTCGTTGCGAAACGATTGGCCAATGGTGGTCATCTCCGAGTCCGTCATGCCGCGCACCGCCTGGTTAGTCGGTACAACATTGGGCAATTGGCGGTTGCCGGAATCA
>JAGPDK010000171.1 GCA_018057605.1 Kofleriaceae bacterium
GGTCGGCACCGGTCGTCGTGGCGGTTGCGTTGATATGTAGCGTGGTTGGGCTGCGCGCTGGGTCGGTCACGGTTTCGGCCGAGGTGGGGTCGATCACCGTGGATCCTGCAAAATACAGCCCCACCGGGAGTTCGCCGTCGGGCGCAGGCAATTCAATCGAAAATTCACCGCTTGGGCCGGTGGTTACCGGCGCGCTCGCCGTGCCCAACGACACCGTCACCTTGGCGTTGCTAATGCCGGCGCCGGTAATGCGATCTAGGAAGGTCCCGGTGACCTGGACCCGGTTGGCTCCGATTTTTCGAACTTCGCCGAGCTGTAACAGTGATTGGGCTTTGATTTCGACCTCGGGCGCGGCCCAGGCCAAGGGTAGGCGGCCGATACTCAGAGCGGCCCATGCTGTTGCGACGGTCAGGACGACCCCTACCGCAGCTGCAAAACGCAGGCGACCAAATTTCAGCACGGCTGTTGATACCATGTGATTTCAGGGGTGTGCATGGGTTTTGTTGCACTGCTTTGGGGCCGCGCTCGGTGGTACGGCGGGTTCAATGTCAGACCGGGGATCGACACTACCTCGCCCCGGGATCGGTCCGGAGTACCTCTGTACGGAGACACATGCGCATCAAACGGGTCGAAATCATTGGCTTCAAATCGTTCTGCGATCGGGCCGTCATCAACATCGATACCCAAGTAACTGCCGTCGTTGGTCCTAATGGCTGCGGCAAATCGAACATCGTCGATGCGATTCGTTGGTGTATGGGCGAGCAATCGGCCAAGCACTTGCGTGGCAAAGCCATGGAAGATGTCATCTTCAATGGTTCGGAATCACGTGGGCCTGCGCCGATGGCGGAAGTTTCGCTAACGTTTGACGACGTTGGCTTTTCGCACGAGACCCTCAATCTTGCGATGAAATCTGATGAGGTCGAAGCCGAAGCCGCGTTGTCGGCGTTGGGCCCGGTCGAAGCCGATGACATGGCACTAGATGGCACCGAAGGTCTCGATAACTCCGATGGTGATGAGGGTGAAGGCCTCGCAGCCGATAACAATACCGACTACGCTGCGGTGCCCGCGCCAACCGAAGTTGTCGCTGCGCCAGTGCTGTGGACCGATGCTGATGGCAACCCCATGGCGTCGCCAACCGAACAGGTTGCTTCATTGTTGGCCGATGAGCCGCCGGCGCTCGATTTTGCATCGTTTACCGAGGTCTCGATCACGCGGCGGCTGTTTCGTGACGGTACCTCGCAGTACTACATCAACAAAGTGCCGTGTCGCCTGCGCGATATTACCGATTTTTTCCTCGGTACCGGCGTCGGCACCAAGGCCTACGCCATCATCGAACAAGGTCGCATCGGCCAAATCGTGTCGTCGCGGCCTGGCGATCGCCGGTTGATCATTGAAGAAGCTGCGGGCATCACCAAATTCAAAAGCAAAAAGAAAGCCGCCGAGCGCAAGCTCGATCAAACCCGGCAAAACTTGTTGCGGGTGTCGGATATCGTCGCTGAGCTCGATAAACGCATGGGCAATTTGCGACGCCAAGCGCAAAAGGCCGAGCGTTACCGTAAATACAAAGGTGAACTGCGCGATATCGATTTATGGAAAGCTTCGCATCGCTATCTTGAGCTGCGCTCTGAATCATCGTTGGTCGGTGGGCGGCTGCACGAAGTTCGCACCGATCTTGATGATTCGCGTGCGCACTGGTTAGTCAAAGATGCGCATGTCGTGGCAGAGCGCGCCGATTTGTCGGTGGAAGAGCGCCGCCTGCTGACGTTGCAAGAAGCCTTGTATGAACTGGATAATCGCATTCGGTTATCGGAAAGCAAAATTGGTTTTGAGCGGCGCGAAGCCGACGAGCTCGACGCGCGTAGCGTCTCGGCCCGGGCCGAGCATGCCGAATTGGTGCGGCAACTCGACGTGGCTACCACCGAGTTTGCAGCGCGCAGTGAAGAACTTACACTGTTGTTAGATGTCGTCGAGCGCGAAGCCTCCGACGTAACCATGCGCGAAGCCCAAGCTCAAGAAGCTCGGCAGATGGCTATCAACGAACAAGGTCGGCTCGACGAAGCGCGGGCACGGCTGAGTAAATTGAGCGCCGAAATCGCGACCTGCGAAGCGCAGCTTGACGCCATGAACCGTCGGCGCGATGACTCTAGCCAACGCTTGGCGCGGGTGCTTGAAGAAGCCCAAGCTACGCATGAGCGGGTTAAAGAGCTCGAACGCGAAGCCCGCAAAGTGGAAGAGGGCCTTGGCCAGATGCGCCAAACCAAACTCGACTTGGGTAGCCAAGCTGAGCATTTTGCTGCGCGCCAAGAATTGCTAGCCGACGATGTCGCGCGTGGCGAAGCCGAAGTTGAAACCTTGCGTACCGAAGCCCATCGGCGCTCGTCGCGGCTGACCTCGCTCAAAGAAATTGAAGAACGTTACGAAGGCTTTGCCCGCGGTACTCGCGCGGTGATGCAGCGCAGCGGCGAATTGGCCGACACCATCGCAGCCGAACAAATCGTTGGGTTGGTGGCCGACGTGGTCCGTGCACCACAATCGTTGGAAATTGCCGTTGAAGCCGCGCTCGGTGATCGTATCGGTGGGGTGTTGGTATCCGACAGCAACGTCGGCGCCCAGGCGATTTCGTATCTCAAACGCACCAGCTCGGGGCGTTCGGCATTTGTGCCGATGGCGCCGCTAGCGTCGATGTCCGCTGCCGGCGGAGGCTCGGCAGGGTATGTTGGTGGCGGCATCGAAGTTGATGACCGCACGGTGCTGCTGGCTGCTAGTGTCGCACTTGGTGGCGAAGGTGTGCTCGGTCGCATGAGCGACTTAGTTGCGTTTGCTGATGGCTTTTCTGATGTTGGCCGCCGGCTGTTTGGCAGCGCCGTTGTAGTTGAAAATCTAACCCGTGCGCTCGAATTGCACGATCGTGGCGTGCACGACGTTATCGTGACGCTCGATGGTGACATCGTTGAGCAAGGCGGGGTTGTTGCCGGCGGTTCGCGTGAATCCTCGGGCTCAGGCATTCTGGCGCAAAAACGTGAAATTCGTGACCTCGAACAAATCGTAGTGCAACTGCAAAGCGATTTGACCGAAGCCACCGCGCGTTTGGTAAATGCCAAAACTGAGCTCAAACAGGTTCAAAAAGCCATCGAAGGCCTGCGCACCAGCGCCCATGAAGGCGATTTGGCCATCATGGGTTTTGAAAAAGATGCGATGCGGTTGCGCGGTGAGTTAGAGCGCATGCGTGAACGCGCTGGCTATCTGGCGCGTGAGCAACAAGAACTCGATGAGCGGCTGTCGCAAGCCGGCACCGAAGCGGTGTCGTTCAATGACCGTCGCGACGCTGCAGTGGCGGCACGTAACGAAATTGAAATCGACCAGACCGATACCCTTGAGCGCGTTACTGACGCCCGTATGCGGTTGGAAGAACTTGTGCAAAGCCTGACCGAAGCCAAGGTCCGTGCCGCACAACTTGGCGAAAAACGCGCATCGTTGGAAACTGCGGTGTACCGGCTGGAAACCTCGGCGGCAGAAATCACGTCGCGCATGGGTAAATTGGATCTTGAAACTGCCGATTCGTCGGTCAAGGCCCAAACCTTGCGCGCTGCGTGTGATGCGCTGGCCGCAGATCTCGAAATCTTGCGCAATCGTCGACTCGACGAAGCCACCGCGCTCGAAACCGGCCGTCATGAGTACGAGCATCGCATCGCCGAAGTCACCGGGGTCGAAATTGCCAGCCGTGAACTACGCAGCCGCGTGGATCGTTTATCGACCGAGCTCGGGCAGCTTGAGCTGCGCATGGGCCAAGTCGTGATGAATCAACAAGTGCTCGAAACTGGCATCGCCGATCGGTATCAAGTTGATTTGGCTGATGTGGTGCCTGACTATCATCAGCACGCGATGATTACCGAAGTCGAAGAAGCGCGACTCGCCGAGTTGCGCGACTTGCTCGATCGCATGGGCACTGACATCAACTTAACGGCGATCGATGAGTTCGCTGAAGTATCGCAGCGCTTCGACTTCTTGACAGCGCAACGCGCCGACCTTGATCGTGCGGTAGACCAACTGCAAAAAGCCATCGATAAGATCAACAAGACCTCGCGCCGGTTGTTCAAAGAAACCTACACCGCGATCAACAACACGTTCAAAACCGTGTTCCCACGGTTGTTCCGTGGCGGCCAGGCAGCGTTGTCGCTCACCGGTGGTGAAGACGTTGACTTGCTTGAAGCTGGCATCGAGATCATGGCGCAGCCGCCAGGGAAAAAGAACACCACGGTTGAGCAGTTGTCCGGTGGTGAAAAAGCCCTGACCGCCGTGGCCTTGGTGTTTTCGATTTTCCTCATCAAGCCTTCGCCGTTTTGTATTCTCGACGAAGTTGATGCACCGCTCGATGAAGCCAACGTCGATCGCTACAATGAAATCGTCCGCGAAATGACTGACCGTTCACAGTTCATCGTCATCACCCACAACAAGCGCACCATGGAATCGGCCGACAACTTGTACGGTGTCACCATGCAAGAGCCTGGCTGTTCGAAACTGGTTACCGTGAACTTGAGCAAGGTTGGCAAAGGCCAGGCTGCGGCGTAAGCAGGGCCAAGGTTCGGCGCGTTAGCGAAGTGGGGCGCGGGAATGGTGCCTCAGGTACACTTGCGGACTTGCGGACAGATAGCCAACGACGGATGGGTCGGAAGGTCGGATGTGCGTTCTTCGGAATATGAAGGCAAGGGCACGGAAGTGGCGGGCAACGGCCAACCACAAGATGGCAGGTGACTGAGAGAGAGCACTACCGGGCCTTCGCTCCGCGCATAACTCGCCATGTTTGGGTGGCGCGAGAGCTGCGAGTGAACGGCCACACTGTCATCGCAGGGGGGAGGTGCCTCGACGTTGGCGTCATGCCATCCCCCCCAGTTTTTTAGCATCGTCGGATTGTCGTTGCGTTTAGCAATCGCAAGCGCAACCGGAATCTACGCGACGCGCCGATTGCTCGTGGTGCTTGCCGTACTCGACGTGGATGCACCGCCGGCGGTGCTGGTCGGGCTGCTAGCGCCGCTGGCATTCGTACTAGGACTCGCTACGCCACCGCGGCGGACTTCGGTGATGCGTACGCCCAAACCTTGCAACACCCGCTTGGCGGAGGCTCGTTGCTGTTGCCAATCCGCTACCAATAAGCCACGGATGCGGCGGCCATGTTCGGATTCGCCGACCGGCAATCGTTGCGACAAGGCCGGCACTAAAGCCACCACGGCGGTGCCACGCTTGCGCAATTTGCCAATCGCTCGGCGCAACGCATCGGTGTCTTCGTCGAAGCCGGCCAGGTCGGTGAGTAAATATACAATGTCCACGCGGCTTTCGATGCGGCTCGCCGCGTCGGCCAAACCAATTGAGCGTCGCCCGTGTTCCCAATGCGCGCGGTACGGCAGTTCGATGCCGCGCAAGCGGCAGAACTTACGCAGTGCGACGAGCTGTTTGTCAGCGTCGTGACAGTTGCTCAACATGCGCCGCAGCGAACCTTGTTTATCGCGGGTTAACACGGCGTCGACCAAGCGATTGGTGATTTTGCCGGTTACCGCGATATCGTAGAGCTGGCCATCGGCGCCAGCCACAATGCTGTTCCAGCGCGGGTCATCAATCGCGGGACCGGTGGGCACGCGCACATCGATGGCTTCTTGATGGGCCAAATAACGCGCCACTTGCCCCACTAACTCGCCGGCGGTGACATCGGTTAGATCATCGTCGACGATGCAGTTGGCTTCTAATAATCGGTCGACGATTTTCAGGTAGTGATGGTGTCCGCTGTCGATCGGTGCTTCAAACACCGGCCGTGCATCAAAGCCGATGAGGCCAACCCGGTCGCCACGTTGGGTGGCCTCGTGGGCAATGCCGGCTGCGGTTTCTAAGGCCCAATCGAGTGGCGTGCCACCTTGTGGTCCTTGTCGCATATCTGCGCCGATATCAAGAAGCACCATCTGGGTGCACACGATTTCAGTTTCAAGATCGCGCACCATCAGCCGGCGCTTGCGGGCCGAAGCCTTCCACGCGATGTACTTGAATGAATCGCCTGGTACATGTTCGCGAATTTCGCGCAGCTCACCGGCCAAACCGCGTCGACGAACTTGGTGCAAGCCGGCGCGTTCATGCGGTGCAGCGCCAATGGCCCGCGGTGCGGCGCTACGGTACGGCATGCCGCGTGGGTAGACCTTTACCGCGATGGGGTTAGGGAAATACGCTTCGATATCGAATAAGCCGAGCGGGTCGCCAAAAATCAGTGAGGCGCCATGCAAATGCCAATAGCCGCAGGCGCGCGCCACCGCGCTGGTTACACATTCCACTTGCTGGCCTCGGCCGATGCTGGCAATTGGTGGGGTTTCGACGATAATCGGCGAACTGCTGAGAATCGACGTTGAAAGAATGCGCAGGCGGCGTGAGCCGTGGTTGCGGTACGCGACATGTAATGAAAATGCGCGCTCTGCGGTGAGTGCGCCGCCAGCGGTATCGGATTGCGCAATCCACCATGACAATTCGATTTTTTTGCGGCGCAACATGATGGCTACTGGAAAAAAAACCAGGTGCAAGGCCAGCAACACGACCAAGATCATACCGCCCAGCGCAACCAACGGCGGCGATGCGATCACCGCGCCCACGACAACGAACATCAGGGCGCTGCCCAGCACCCAGCGTCCGCGACCGGTTAAGCGTGGAATCATGCGTTGCGTTTCGGAGTTTTGAACGGCACTTTTTCGAGCGCTTCGGCGACGATTGCGTTGCCCGTGGTGCCTTCGAGTTCGGCGTCGGGCACCACAATGACGCGGTGGCCTAGCACAAGTGGGGCCAAGTAACGCACGTCGTCGGGCAGCGCGAAATCGCGACCTTTGCTTAGGGCCATGCCTTTGCTCGCGTGCATAAGCGCCAGCGCAGCGCGGGGGGATGCGCCGAGATACACTTTGCTGTGATCGCGCGTGAACTGGACCAAGGCCAAGATGTAGTCGACCAATTCTTCGGCGACGAATACCCGTTCGCCGAGCTTTTGTAACGCCAGCACATCTTGTGGCCCAATGACGCGTGCGGCCGGTTGCGGGGCGCGATCGTAGGTTTCCAGCATGCGCTTTTCGTCGGCCGCCGACGGGTAGCCCAATTTGAGTTTGATCAAGAACCGGTCGACTTGAGCTTCAGGCAACGGGTAGGTGCCTTCTTGTTCGATGGGATTTTGCGTGGCCAACACCATAAATGGCTCGGCCAATACCCGGGTTTCGCCCTCGATCGTTACTTGCCGCTCGGCCATGGCTTCGAGCAGGGCGCTTTGGGTTTTTGCGGGCGCGCGATTGATTTCGTCGCCGAGCAAAATGTTGGTGAACACCGGGCCTTCGCGCAGCACGAACGTATTGTTGCGCATGTCGAGGATGTTGGTGCCCGTGATATCAGATGGCAGCAGGTCTGGTGTGAATTGAATACGGCGGAAGTTGCAGCCCAGGGTATTGGCAAAGCCTTTAACCAACGTGGTTTTCGCAACCCCCGGTACGCCTTCGACCAACACGTGGCCACGGGCGATGAGCGCCGTAAGAATCGCTTCGGTGATCGATGGCGCACCAAGGAATACCCGGCCCACTTCGGCGCCGATGAGGCGGCAGATTTCAGCGGCTTGCGCGAGCTGGCCGGCGTCTATGGTGACTCGTTCGGTGGTCATCGTGCTGTTGTCCTTCGTAGCCTGCGTTACGCTTCGGTTCCCAATGAGTTGCCCAGATTACGACAGAGCACCGCGCAATCGTCGTACAGCGCGTCGAATTCGCGCTTGCTCAGATGCCCACCGCCCCAGGGTGCTGCAGCTTGGCCGCGTGAAGGCAAACGGCGCAGGCGCTCGCTGACGCGCTGATACGCGGTTGCCGCCGCGGGGCCCTGCGCGGCGCGCAACAGATCTGCGAGCTGCGCATCGGCTACGGTGAATAACGGGTCCGCCTTGCCGGTGGTTTGGGCGATCACGGCTTGCACGCGATCGCGTAACAAGCACGCGGAAATCAAATGTGGTTCGTTGGCACGTTGGGCTTGTTGCGCCATTGCAAACGCGTCGTCGCGCCGAGGCGGGCGGTGTAAGGCGAGCCATGCGCCGTTGGCGCGTGGCCCTTTGCGCCACGGAATTGCCAACGCTAACAAGCCAATGAGCAGCAGCCCGGCACCCAGGCCTAACGCACGCATCGCGCCTGGCACCAACAACCACGTGCTGCGTTCGTCGAGCCAACGATTGATGTTGGCAACCGAACGCGACATTCGGCTAGCATTGCCATCGTCGATGTAGGGCCGGGCTTGGCCGTACATCGGCACATCGCCGCGCACCACCACTACGCGTTTGGCGCGACCGTTGCGATCGAGCCAATGCAACATGTTTACAACCACGCGCAGGTTGCCAGGGAATTCGAGCATGCGATTGATGAAAATGCTGGGATCCGCTACGGCGACAAACCGGCCGGTCCCGCGTTCGCCGGCGACAATGAGCGCACCGTCTGGGAACCCAGCGATCACGGTGCCGCCGGCGAGATGCCCCAGGGCAGTTGGATGATTGGTAACGATTTGTTCAACTTCACTTGCGATGGCGTGGCCGGGCATGACGGTGGCAATCGGGGCCCACGTCCGGCCTTGGTAATAATTGTCTGAACGCAAGGTCGCGAGGTCCAGGCGGATGGCGCCAATGCGCGCTAACGCATTTTGCGCTGCACCAAAATCGTCGGCGACGATCACGTGGCCGCCGGCTTGAATGAATGCATCGAGTTGCGCTGGGTCCACCGATTGTTGCGGATACAAAAATACCAGGATCTCTTCCGCTCCCAAATCACCCCATTCAAGCGAGGTGACTTCGCTAAACTCGAAGCCCATGCCCATGACCAGATCGCGAAATTGCATCAGGCCGTTCCAGTCGCTGTTTTGCGGATCGTAGTCACTTGAAATGGCGTCGAATGCGGCGGGCTCGGCGCTTGGTTGGGCCGCACTTGGCCCAGCCGCCAAGGCGAGCAGCAGCGTTACCGCAAGCAGTGTGCAGCCTGTCCCACCTCGGTGCCATGTGCGAGTGCTAGCGTTCATGCCATCTCGTGTTTCAATTGCGCGACACTTCGCTGCAGATACGCCATGCCACGCTGCAACGGTGCCGGCGTCGTCATGACGATGAGGGCGTAATAGCCTTGGTCGACAGCCTGCACCATAATGTCAAACTTCTGGTGCTGGGCCACGAAGGACTGGACGGCACCATAGTGCCAAGTGCCAAACGCCGCATGCATCAGCGCAAGCAGCACACCGTAGTGCGCGGTGATCAACGCCCACTCATCGGGGTCCACCGTGGTGAAACTATCAACCATTTCGCCGTCGGATGCAGCGAACGCGCCGCCAACCACGCCGGGGATTTCTTCCACCATGGAACGCAGGATTCTGGCAAAAGGGGTCATCGTGGTGCCGGCGACGTTTCGCTACTCGGGTCGAGTAGCGCATTTAGCGAGTCGGCCACCACCGTTTTGGCGCGCAGCCCTTTGGCTATCGTATTGACCCAAAACACAAAGTACGACTGGCGCAGCCCAGGAAATAATTCCGCGCGCAATTCCGCTTCGGTGATGTCGCGTGGCGGCAGTTGCCCGGTAAACAGAATAATGTCCCAGCCCCACGGGGTGCGGGTCGGCGGCGAGACGTCGCCGATGGCCGGCAGCGCAAACAGCGCCTCGCTGTAGGGCTTTACCAACCGGACCGCATCGGTCATGTCGACGTTGCCAGTTTCAAACTTACCGGTGCCAACCACGCGGGTTGCGATATCCTGTACATGACCCGCGAACATGCCATGCTGATCTTTGAGCTCGGCATACAAGGCCTCGGCATTGGCTTTGGCGGTGAGGTCGGCCGGGCTGCCAGCGTCCTTTTCGGGCACGCCGAATCGAATAAACGTCGAAGCGCGGTAGTCGACACGATGCAACCGCCAACTGTTTTTGGCCAACATTTTGGCCATCACGTCGCCAGGTAAATCGTCGGGGGTTTGATATTTAGATTCAAACTCGCGTGCCACGAAA
>JAGPDK010000640.1 GCA_018057605.1 Kofleriaceae bacterium
GCCGGGCAGCACGCGAACAATAACCAAGCGGCCTTGCTGGCCGTCAACCACGAAGCCTTTCCGTGTCTGTTGCGGCTGCGCGGCCACATGTTGCGCGGTGCCGACGTGCATCGCGAACGTGGCTAGTATGATGATGAGGTGTGTGCGAAGCATTTTGAGTTGACTTAGGATGGCCCTTTGCGAATGTCAAACTACAAAAAGTAAATGACAAGTGGAGGCGCGGGCCTACCTTGCATGCTCAGATGTTGGTGGCTGGCGAAATGCGGTGAGTTGGTAGCACGCACGAAATTGGCCCGCGGCGCACGGGCTGGTGCGCGTGTCAGGCCGGTGACGAGCGAACGCTGCGCGCCGGAGCGCCACGCCGATGATTGAGTTGAGTTCAGCGCTAGTCGCGATCGCTTTGAACTGAGAGATGTGGGCCATCGCTCGCGCACATAGCGATTACGATAGCACCTTGCATGCGTCCGCGTTTGAAGTCGCAGCGGTGCTCGATATCGCGCGTTGCAGCGGCTTCGACGGCGGCAACGATCGCGCGGCTAGTGCCTTAGCCGGGCTGGTTGTGGCGATGCTTACGGTGTTGGTGCGTGGGCACGTCGGTGTACCCAAAATTCCTTTGCGAAAAGGTAGGCCTTGCGTTGTGGTTTTTATAGTGTACAGTTTACACTAACATGATAAAAACTGAATCAATATATCAACCTCGCGCGGCCGCCACCGCGTCGTCGCCCACAACTCCCTTAGCCCGAGCTTGGTTGAGTCTCGAAGGGCTGTCGGTCGGCGATGCGTTTGGCGAGCAGGCGTTTGGCACGGCGTTGCATCAAGAAAATCAACGCCACGATACCAACTCAACCGCCCGTTGGCCGTGGACCGATGACACCGCCATGGCGATGGCCATCGTCGAAGTGCTTGAGCGGTTTGGGGCAGTGCATCAAGATGAACTTGCCGCCATTTTTGCCCGCAACTATGGGCGGGAACCGGCGCGTGGCTACGGCGCTGGTGCGCATCGGATTTTAACCGCGATAGGTGAAGGCACGCCGTGGCGCGTGGCGGCGCAGACCGCGTTTGGTGGCGCAGGCTCGTGCGGCAACGGTGGTGGCATGCGGGCCGCGCCACTGGGTGCTTATTTTTGCGACGATCTTGAGCGCGTGGTGGCCCAGGCCCGGCTCTCGGCTGAGCCGACCCATTTGCATCTCGACGGGATCGCCGGCGCCATTGGCATTGCGGTGACCGCCGCCATGGTTTTTGCTGGTGAACGCAGCGCTGCCACCATTGTTGCAACCGCGACGTCGCATATGCCCGAAGGCGAAACCAAACGGCAAATGCAACGCTTGGTCGGGCTGCCCGATTGGCGTAGCGCCGATGTGATGACCGTAGCGGCCGAGGTTGGCAATGGCAGCAATGTCCGGTCTTCGGACACCGTACCTTTTGCGATCTGGTGTGCGACTCGGTTTATTGATGACTACCAAGCCGCGTGTCACGCCTGTTGGCATGTTGGCGGCGATGTTGATACTACCTGCGCGATGGTCGGTGGCATCGTGGTTGGCGCGGTTGGGTTCGCAGGAATTCCCACGGCTTGGCGCGCCATGCGCGAGCCGCTGCCGATTGCCACCGGGTTTGGGCCACGCCCATAAATAATGCAGTAGGCTGGGACGGTATGAATCCTATGCGTGCTTCGTTACCTAGAAATCTTTGGCGGACGCTACTTTTTGCTGCAGCCGCGACGCTAACCGCAACGCACGTAAATGCGATGGCTGCGGAGCCAACGTCCAAGCCCGCCACAACCGGCGGCGCGCCGAATCAAGGGTATGTCGTGGTGCCAAACTCGGTGTCCCCTGACGGCAGCCTGCAGGTCATGATTCCTGCACTTGCCGAAGACGCCCAGCAAGCCTGTCAAACCCGGCTGGTCGAAGTGAGTTCGGGCAAAACTTTGGCGCAAATTCAAGGTGAATGCTTTTTTGAGCACCAAGGTCAAATTACGTTTCATCCGCAATGGTCGAAAGACGGCGCAATGTTGATCTGGCATAGCGACAACAAATGGGGTTCGGCCAATGTGCGTTTGCTGCAGCTCAAGGCCGGCAAGGTTATTAAACAGATCGATGTACGAGGCCCGGCCGTGAAACAGGTTTTAGCAAGCATGCGCAAGCTTGCACCCAAGCCGTACGCCGCTGCCAAAAAATATGGCAAAGGCGCCGGCGCTTGGTTCCGTGATGGATTTGCGATTGATGTGCAACCGGTGCTTGGCAGCGACGGTGTGCAGTGGCCGCTCAAGGTTTCGGTCGACATCACGTCAGATCCAAAATGCGATCAGCCGGCGAGCAATCGCGCTGGTGGCACGATGCAAGCGACCTTTGATGCAACTGAAAAATGGGCGTTTGCACCATTCGTGAGTGGCCATAGCACATGCGGCAAAGCTGGTCTTACCTGCGCGTTTGCTGACTGCGAGTAACGCGGCTCGATTATACAAGGGACGTTCCCGCTGAGCATTCGTCACATTTTCGATGATCATTCCGCAGGTGTGCCGACGTCTGCGTCCTTGATGTTGGCGTCCTTGGTGTTGACCGCTTGCTCGACTGCCGCGCCTCACCCCAAATAGTCGATGCACCTCGCATCGTCGATCGGTCCGCCAGTCCATTTCGATGAGTTGGTGTTGGCCGTCATGGCGAGCGCCGCCTGGGCATCGTGTAACGTTACGCGGCCACGTCGCGCGCTGACGTTGTTCGGCATTGTGCGAGCCCGTTGTGCGTCGATGAGACGGTTGCGGTGATCGAAAAAATTCCAGTCACCAGCACCGTTGGCACGGTTTGCTTCGACGCGGCAGCGGCCTTCGTGCCGCAATGTATGGTGGGCACTGCATAACAGCATGAGGTTTATGGTGATCATG
>JAGPDK010000641.1 GCA_018057605.1 Kofleriaceae bacterium
GCAACGCCACCGCCGAAGCGCTGATCGTGCTCTGGGCTATCCTCTTGGCGCTAGCAGCGGGCAGTATCCTGATGCTGGCGGTTGGGCAATCACCGGCCCACGTTTGGGTCGCGCTGTTGAGCCGAGTCGTGGGCGACGATTACAATCTTGGCGAAGTTGTGAACCGGGCGACCACGTTGACCTGCACCGGGTTGGCGGTGGCACTGGCGCTTGATGTTGGCCTATTCAACATCGGCGTCGAAGGCCAAATGACCGCAGGCGTCTTAGCCGCCGCGGTAGTCGGCGCGGCGTTGCCAACGAGCACACCAAGGGTTGTGGCCATCGTAATTTGTCTGGCCGCTGCTGCCGTCGCGGGTGGGGCCGTGGGTGGCGCCATCGGGGTCATGAAAGTAACCCGCGGTGCCCATGAAGTGATCTCGTCGATCATGCTCAACGCCTTGGTTGCGGCGCTCGCGCTGTGGCTTGGCAACTCGATCTTGTTTACGCATGGCACCACCCGCAGCGCCGAAATCATACCTGCGGCGCACATTCCAACAATCGGCGCGCGCGGCAGCGCAGCCAACCTGATGGCCGTGCTCGTGCTCGAGCTCGCCGTCGGCCTGGCCTGGCTGCGCAGCGCCACCGTGTGGGGCCAACGCTGGCGGTTGACCGGTGCCGCGCAACCGGTGGCGCAAACCCTCGGCATTAACAGCGGACGACTGAAAATTGTCGTGATGACAGCGTCAGGCGCGATCGCTGGCTTGGCAGCCGGCAACCTGGTGTTGGGACATCATCATGCGTTCGAAGAGGGTCTCGGCCGCGGCCTTGGATTTTTAGGAATCGCCGTCGCCATGGTTGGGCGCTTGCATCCCGTCGGTATCGTGATTGCCGCGCTAGCGCTAAGTGTTTTATCGGTTGGAGGCTTGGCGGTGTCCGATATGGTGCCCAAAGAACTCACCGAGATGTTACAGGCCGTAGTGATTTTAGCAGTTGCGGTGGCCGGCCCGATGGTGCGCCGGCTACGCACCCCCATCGATCAAGTCCGGCTGCCGGACAACGCCGGCGACGGCGCGGCCAACACCGAGCGTGGTGCGCCATGAGTTTGTGGAACTCCATCGTCTCGCTGGGCTTCGTCGCGGCCATTGTACGCATTGCCTTGCCCTACGTGTTTGCAGCCATCGGGGGCAGCATCGTCGAGCGCAGCGGCGTGATCGACCTTGCGCTCGAAGCAAAGTTATTGTGCGGCGCTTTTGCCGCAGCCAGCGTTACCCACGCCACCGGCTCGTTGCCGCTCGGGATTGTGGCCGGCGCTGGTGCGGGCGCTGCCGTGTCGGCAGTTCAAGCGTTGTGCGCGTTGCGCTTTGGCGCCGATCAAGTGGTGGTCGGAGTCGGGCTCAATCTGCTAGCCTTTGCCGGCACTAGGTTTGCGTTGCAAGCATTGTACGGCCAAGGCGCCAATTCCCCGCCGTGCGATTCGGTCGGCGACGGCTTGCTGACAAATCCCCTGACTTATTTGGCGATTGTCGCCGCGCTCGGCAGTTGGGCTGCGCTGGCCCAGACCCCGTGGGGCTTGCGGGTCCGCGCGGCTGGCGAACGCCCTGAAATTCTCAGCGCCGCCGGGCTATCGATTCAGCGGGTACGGTGGTCGGCGATGTTGGTCGGTGGCGCCATCGCAGGGCTTGGCGGTGCGCAACTGTCGCTTGCCGTCGGTGGCTTCTCGGCCGATATGTCGAGTGGCCGGGGCTACATGGCCTTGGCCGCAGTTATTCTAGCCAACTGGCGGCCGCACCGTGCCGCGCTTATCTGCCTGGGAATCGCAGCCGCCGAAGCGCTCAACATTCGCTTGCAACTTGCCGACGCTGGGATTCCGCGCGAGTTGATGCCGGCCCTGCCCTATGCGCTCACGATGTTGGTAATCATCGGCGTCGGTGGTGGCCGTCGCCCGCCGCCGGCGTTGGGCCAACCGCCAGCGTAGAACTACGTCAATAGAATATGAGTTTTCGGCACCAGTGGATCTGCGACCGCACCACCGGTTTCAAAATGAGCACCGCCGCTGCTGGTCAACTCACGTGGATTGCCCCAGCCCAGCCCTGCCCGACGCCACAACGTGAGGTGCGCATCGCCGACTTCGGTGTTGGCGCAAAACACCTCGGTACCGTCGGGGTCGCGATATGGCGCGGTAATAAAATGGTTAGCAGACGCCGACAATACGCAGCGCAGTTTGGCGCCACCACCGACGGCGGAAATTTCATAGTGGCCGGTTCGCCAAGTTGATCGATTCAACGCGGTGTGGCGAAATTGATTAAACTGCAGCACCTCACCGTCGATAGCCAGCGACACCAAGGTCAGTGCTGGCAGGGTTACGCCGCCGCGTACCAAGCGCACCGACAGCGCTTCGAGCCAAGCCCCTGGCGCTTGCGTGAACTCGGCACAGCGGCCCCAAGCCCAACTGTGTGCATGTTTGCGACCCCATAAATGGGTTTGGCCCAACACTGCTTGCTTGAGTTCGATGCGTTGACCGTCGACGAACAGCTCGCCATCAACCAGCACCCGAACATTGGGCGACAACACCGTGGTTTCGCCGACTCCGCCGCGGGCATACATAACGCCCGGCAGTTGCCGATGACTGGTAGTACTCGGCTGCCAGTCGAGCCGCCAAGACACCGCATGACCAGCCCCAGCTACGCTGCCAGAGGCACTCTGATGAGTCAGCCGACTGGCTGCAATGTTCAGGCTAAAGGGTGCCGTTGTGCTGTTCACCGACGCGCCGGCAAACCGCCGATGCACACCGAAATTTCGGCTGGGATTATTGCGATCAAACCGAGCGAACCAAACTTCGGCATGCGGCTCGGCGTGTTCACCGGAGGCGCTCTTATTCGGATACTCCAACGTATAG
>JAGPDK010000172.1 GCA_018057605.1 Kofleriaceae bacterium
ACCTGGTGTAGCCGTGCGAGGTTTACCGCTGCCGCCGTTGGGCCCGCCGGAGCCGCCGGAGCCGCCGGAGCCGCCGCCGGGCCGTTGCAGATTGTAGCGCTCGCGCAGTGAAGCCATTTGATCCATGGTCGGCTTGAAGCGCAGCGCAGCGTTGGGCACTTTGATGACGTCGCTGACTTTTTCTAACGTGAACGTCACATTGGCAGTCATGCCAGGGCGCAGCAGTTTGGCTTTGTTGTCGACATCGATTACCGCGTCGTAGGTGACCACGCCTTGGGTTGAGGTTGGTGCGTTGCGCACTTGCCGCACCACGCCTTCGAAAGTTTTGCCGGAAAATGCGTCGACCGAAAAGCTGGCCTTCATGCCTTCGGTCAGCCGGCCGACATCGGCTTCAGCCACGGCGGTATCGATTTGCATCACAGCTAAATCTTGGGCAATGGTGAACAGCGTTGGTGCTTGCAGCGAGGCGGCCACGGTTTGGCCAACATCGACGGCGCGCGACAACACCACGCCGTCGACGGGTGAGCGAATCGTTGCATAAGAAAGATTGAGCTTGGCTTGCGAAACGTTGGCTACGGCAAGTTGCGCTTGCGCGCGTGCGGCACCCAAGCTGGCCTTGGCGGTGTCATACGCAACCTCCGCCGCTTCGACTGTTGCACCGGCCACAAGTTGCTGGGCTTGCAGCTCGCGCTGGCGAGCCCGTTGTCGTTCGGCATCGGCTAGGCCCACTTGAGCGCGGGTCACATTGGCGGTCGCGACCGCCATGCTTGCGGTTGCCTGCGCAACTTGCGAGGTCAGCACCGACTCGTCAAGTTTGGCGATTAGTTGACCTTTGCTCACTTTGTCGTTGAAGTCCGCGTGGATTTCAACCACGCGGCCTGACACTTGGGCCCCGACTAACACTGTGCCGCGCGCCGATAAGGTGCCGTTGGCGGTGACTTGGGCCGCGATGTTACCTTTGCTTGCCGTCGTCGTCGCAAAGTTAATTTTTGCCGCGCCACTCGACCAAGGCTTTTTGATCACCAGCCAGGTGCCGCCACCCGCTAGCAACGCGAGCACGAGTATTCTCGGAATCCAACGATTTACCTTCACGATGTACACTCTGGGTTAGCCGCTTTGCGGCGATGTTGAGCGTTTGTTACGAAGTGTGTGTGTGTGGCATACAGCCGCACCGGCGTAACTGTTGGGGCTATAGCAGGAAGCCCGGTTCCACGCCACGGCTGGAACGCCTGGGTGGCACGCAAGTTAGCGCGCGACGAAGGCGCTGGGCACGGTCAGTTTTTTCGGCAACAAGACGTAATAACCACCGATGCTGTTCATGCGCCCCGAAACATCGACGGCTGCGGCATCTTCGCCCCAATAAATATCAGCGCGCACGGCACCTTTGATGCCACCGCCGGTATCTTGCGCGATCACCAAATGTTGCCAGGCCGCACTGGTGGTGGCGTTGGCCATGGGCGCGGTGGTGTCGATCCACATCGGCGTTGAATAGGCGATAAAAGCGCGGTCGATTGCGGCACTGCGCCCGGCCGTAAGCGTGACGCCTTGCGAGCCTTGGGCGCCGGGTTTGTTGGCTTTTTTGAAGAACACAAATGACTCGTTTTGGTCGACAATTTCGTCGAAGCGCGCCGGGTTGGCAGCAAACCATTTGCGGATGCCTTGCATGCTGCCGGTACCTGGTGGCGTGCCCAAGTCGCGCAGAATTTTGCCGACACCACGATAGACCCGACTGGTTTTGCCATCGACTTCAAGCCAAACTTTGCTGCCATCGTCGAGGGTAACCACCGCCGACCCCTCGATTTCGGCGAATAAGACGTCGAGTTTGTCGTCGGCCCACAACAATTCCAGTTTGCGGTTGGCTAGTACGCCTTGGCGAATTTCACTCCGGCTCGCATAGTGTTCCATGGATTTCGATTTCGGGTCGACGCGGCCCCACACGGTGCGGCCCTTGGCGTCGCTGATGAATTTGCCCAAGTCGATGGAGATCAGATCCTGGGGGCGGCTATAGATCGGCGCTTGATACGGGCCGCCACGTTTTTTGGAGGCGCGCAGCGACTGCACGCAATAGCCCGTGAGCTTGCCGTCCCCGCCAGTGGGCAACGTGCTCGCGGCGCGATACGGTGTGAATTCGCGTTCAAAAAAACTGCGCGCATCGGCATCACCGGTGGGGCTGCCGGTGCGAATCAACTTGGCGGCCCGACAAGCGGCGCGCCAATCGCCGGCTTTGCCCGAGTAGCCGTCGACACCAATGGGTTTGTCATCACCTAGCTTGGCTAAGCGCGCGCAGGATTGCAAAAATGCTGGCACCGCCTCGCTCATGCGATCGTCGGCCCAGCCGGCCAAGCCAGTGAATTCAACTTGGCTTAAGGTGATGGCCTCGGCCACAACTGCGGCCGGGGTTGGTGCACACGGTGGTAGTGCCGGGGCCAGTGGTGTAGTTGGCGTGGTCGGTACCGTGAGTGGTTGCGGTGGAGGCGCCGTGGTTGTTGCCGTTGGTTGTGTGGCTGGCCCTGCGCCGGCCCCGTTTTGGCTACGCGGGACGGCCGGCAACTGTTCACAACTAGCAACCAGCAGTAACCAGAGCCAAACCGTAGTGGGTCGAGTCATGCCTAGATTCTACGCAAGCAATCGCGCTGCGCCAGTTTGTATCTGTCGTGACGCGCAACCGCGCGCGGCACCGCTTCGGCGCGCCGCCGCGGCGACCGCACCGGCTTGGTTAGACCGCAACGTAAACGACATCGGCTGACGCTTACGTGCCGCAGCGACGAACACCCGTGGGCACTGCGCAGTTGCTTCCATCACAGGTTGTGGTCAGCTGGTAGGCGAACTGTTTCGTCAACGACCCCCACGTCGATAGCGGGAAGACCGTGACACCGTACTCGAGCTCGCGATCGTAGATGTCTGGGAACGCGATCGTCTTGCCGCGCGTGAGATCGGGATGCGCGAACGTTGCCGTGCCGCGCGAGCCGTCGAGGGTGAGGTGCGTGAAGGCGACCAGCTCTGCGGGCTCACCCCTCACCAGCAGATCGAGCGTGATCGGTTTCCAGCGTTGCGCACCCGGTTCCCGGACGTAGAACCGCATCGCCATCTCGGTCGTCCACCCCGCGAAGAACCCGGCCGGGGTGGCATCAATTTCGACCACTTGCCCTGGTTGTGCGCGGACGACTCCGACGGGGCCGTCCCACGTGAGCCGATCCTCGGTCACCTTCAGCACGTCCGCGACGCTCTCACAGCTGCCGTTCGCAACGTAGGTGTCCGTCCATCTGCCACGCACGATTGCATCCTCAAGCCATCCGCCGCGGAACTCGTCGGCCTTGCCGTCGTCACGTCCTACAACGACTTGATCGTCAGTGTTGGCGGCGGCGCAGCCAAGTGCCATCACGGCGGAGATGGTGGACAGGGTGAAGGTCTTCAAGGTTATGGACATGGTCGAAACCAGATTCAAGAAACGGGCCGGCGTAACTACCTTGAAATACGTCCACTTTGTTGCCGCCTCGAGGCCTCAGTGAGGCTTACCGACACCAGGAAGTGTTGCGGGAGATCCGCGCATCCTATGTGCGCGGAGTGCACCAGGCCGTCCTGCGGGCCATGATGCCTTGCCATTTACGCGTCTCGCACCAGTTGCTGAGCCCCGTGATGTGCGTGTGGCCGTCATTGGTTTCG
Source organism: Kofleriaceae bacterium (assembly GCA_018057605.1). GTDB lineage: Bacteria > Myxococcota_A > Polyangia > Haliangiales > Haliangiaceae > JABFXX01. The sequence goes on from JAGPDK010000172.1 coordinate 3,664, forward strand.
CACCCATCTAGTGTGGTGCAGGATCAACGCATGATGATCGCCGGCGCGTGCCGCACACCGATGCTGCGTGGCCATCGCGCATGCGCCCGGGTTCGAAGCGGCAGCGGTGCTAGTACCTCGCATCCGAAGTTCGATCAGGGTTTGGCGTTCTTGCTCCCAAGCGTTCGCTTGGTTCGCTCCAACTCCGGCCCCTTCGGGTGTAGCGCTCGGTACTAGCTTCATTTTCGATTCGGACCGCTAGTCATTCAGGAACTCGGAACGGAATTAGGATCTGCGGTACTAGCCATCGCGCGTTGCCGCGGCTTTGATGGCGGCCATGTGCACGCGGCACGTACGCTGCGGGGCGATTCTGCAATGACCACCAACGGTCTTGGTGAGGCGGCGGTGAGGCTCAGTACGCCATCCACAAGTCCTAAGACCGCTGAGGATTTCGTGCGAGTGCGCTTGGATTTCGCTTACGCGATATGCATTGGCACTAGGAGAGCGCTTTGCGAATGGCGACGGTGATGGCCAAGGCCACGGCCAAGGTGACGCAAAACAGCAGGGCGAGAATCCACGGTGGCACAGCGCGGGCGGGGCGATCGGCGGCTTTTTGCCAATCGATATGTTGTGGAAAATGCTCACCCACCGGTGTCATCAATTGGGCACCGGGCGGCATTTGCAATTGCCCGCTTAGCGGTGCGCCGAGAGAACCGGGCGCCTGAGCCGCTGTGGCGCCGGTGCCTTCGCTGCCCCAGCTCTGGGCAGCCCAATTGGGCGGTGGCATGTTGCTCACGGGTTGTGGTTGCATCTGCGCACCGGGTGGGTAATTGAACTGCCCCAGGTTGGGTTGGCCGCCCACGTGCGGTGGTTGGATGCTGCCGATGCTGCCGCTACCGCCAGGGTTGGATTTCGGTCGACTTGCGGTTGCGCCCATCGGCATCGATTGATCGAAGGGACCGGGCGTGCCAAATGGGCTGGCGGAGGGTGGCGGCGACGTCGGCGTTCGCCCGGTTCGCTCGGGTTGCGCGGTTGGCGGGCGCGACAAATTTAAGGATTGTGATTGCGTTGGACCGTTGCTGCTTGCAGGGAACGGTGACGGCGGAACTTGCTCGTCGGATGCTAGTTGGGTTGCCAGGTTGGCGATATCGGGAAATCGTGCGGCCGACGCCCGCGCCGGGACGTCGACGGGACCAGGCTTGTCGATTTGTGAAATGCTTGACGCGGCGCGAGGTAGGGCTTTCGCGCGCGCATCCATTTGAATCAGCAATGCAGTTGGATTGGCTTCGATCCGGGTGTTTTCCACCGGCAGATCATCGGGATCGATTTCGGGTTCGCCCCAGTCTTCGACGGTGCGCGGCGCTTTTGGGAGGAGGTCAGGTTTGAAGTCACTGAGAAACTGCGATAGTTCGCCAAGTTCGGATTTCTCGGATTTCTCGGATTTCTCTTCAATTATTAAATCGCCAGTGGCTAGCACGTCGATTGGTTCAGGTTCGGGGCCGGACAATCCAGGCAACGGTTTGATGGCTTTGCGGGCGAGGCTCGGCACCGCACCAGCGCTGGCACTGGCCGCTGAACTGGGCTTGCTGGTGGCACCGCTTGCGATACTCGGAATTACGCCGCCCACGGACATGGCGGCCTGCAAGCCAACCGAGGGGATTTTTGGTGACACGGCGGCAGGTTGCGCGCGTGGTGACCCTGGGGTTTTGGTTGCCAGTGGTGCCGGTGCCGGTGCCGCCCGAGCCAGTGGCGCATGGGCGAGTCCGGTCGAGGCAGTTGAGGGTAGCGGTGTTCCTGCGGGGGTCGCCGCCGGTGCAGCCTGCGGATCTTCGGTCGGTGCGTTGTCATCGCCCGAGATCAAGTCGCGCATGCGCTGATTGTGCTCGTCGATCTCGGCGACAAAATGCTGGTCGAAGAACCGCGCAATTTCGCCAGGGCCACCGCTGGCGCCTTTGCTGTGCATGTATTGCAGCAGGGTGTCGCCAAATTCTTCGGCGGTAGCAAAGCGATTTTCTTTGTTTTTAGCTAACGCTTTGAGCGTGATGGCATCAAGTGCCGGGTCGAGCCCCTGCGTGAGTTTTGACGGCGGCAGGACTTTGCAATCAATGACGGCCTGGTAGGTATCATATGGATTGGGCCGTTTGAACAAACGTTTGCCGGTGAGCAGCTCGTGCAGGATAATCCCAAGCGCAAAAATATCGGTGCGGCGATCAACCCCGGTGGCAACGCATTGCTCGGGCGACATATAGGCAAATTTGCCTTTGATGGTGCCGGCTTTGGTTTGGGTATCGCGGAACTCGGCCTTGGCGATGCCAAAGTCGACGACTTTCACCATACCTTCAAACGTCAGCACCAGATTTTGCGGCGAAATATCACGGTGGACGATGTTGAGCGGTGTGCCATTTTGTTTGTGTTCGTGAGCGTAGTGCACGCCGGCGCACGCTTGCTGCACGATGTTAAGTGACAAGCTCACCGGCAACACCCCGCCGGGCATGCGTTCGCCGCCGCGCCGAATCACCATCGCGAGCGAAAGGCCGGTGAGGTACTCCATCACCATGTAGTAACGATTGCCGTAGCTGCCCAACGCGGTAGTTTGCGCGATGTTGGTGTGGCTTAGGTTGGCCGCAAGGCGGGCTTCGTCGAGGAACATTTTGACGAATTCTTCGTCGTCGGCGAGGTGGTCATGCAGGCACTTGACTACAACGTATTTTTCAAACCCCGAGTCGCCGGAAACTTTGGCCAGATAAATTTCAGCAGTACCGCCCAGCGCCAATAGGGCTACGATTTCGTAGTTACCCAGGCGCTGTCCAAGGAGCGCACCAGCGCCGGCAGGGATATTGGACATGCTGTTTAAATTGTAAGCGAAATTGCCAGGATCAACGTAATCACTGGGCGGTTTTGCAATAAATTCTGCGTTGCCAACGGCTATTTAAGCAGCTTGGGCACTGCGGGCAGTGACTCGGTCGCCGTGGTCGCCGCTGGCGTGGACGCCAATGGACGGGCCAGTGCCGCAGCATGGGTCGCGCGCGGAGCCAGGGGCACTACCGGCTTGTCGGGCCGCAACACGCGTTGCTCCAGCGGTACAAAATGGTCGCGAAAAGGCGATTGCCCAAGCTGCGCATATGGCTGCGGTGCATCGAGCACAAGCTGCTGCTCAGTTGATGCGTTGAGCGCTTCAAGTTCGGCAAGGTGGCGTTGCCCAGCGTTGAGCTCAGCTTGTTGCTGCGCTGCGCGCGCGCTGGCTGCGGCTTCAGCGGCGATGAGTTCTTCGGCGCTGGGCGTGGAGGCTTCAGGGGGAAAATCACGCGGGCGCGTAAACAAGTAGATCATCATTGCAGGCCCGACGAACACCAGAATAGCTTTCACAAAAAACCATGACTCTTCGGCATCTCGGCTAAGGGCGACAAGGGCCGTTAGCGCCACAGTGGCGGCTATAAGCAACAAGCCGTTCGCAACAACGCGCAGACTGTGGCGAAGGGTGCCGGGGCGATTCACCCTGCGCGGCGCGGAGCGCGGACGTTGCACTTGGACTGCCGCCGTCAAGTCAGGCATTGGTCCCAACGCCCGATGGCGAGTCGGTTTTGGCTTTGGCGTAGTCATATTTACGAACGGTCGAGCCGGCCGCCGGGCCTACAGTTCCATGATTTCTTTTTCTTTGGCCTTGGCGATTTCGTCGACGGTGGCCACGTACTTATCGGTTAGATCTTGCACGCGTTTTTCACCGTTTTTGCGATCGTCTTCGGTGATCGATTTTTCTTTTTCAGCGTCTTTGACTAAGTCCATGGCGTCACGGCGCGCAGCTCGCACGGCAACACGGGCTTCTTCGCTTTGTTTGCCGACGGATTTGGCTAAATCGCGACGACGCTCTTGGGTCAGCGGTGGAATCGGCAAGCGCACTTGCTCGGAGTCTGACACCGGGTTGATGCCGAGATCACTGGCGCGAATCGCCTTGTCGATGATCGGGATCATGTTCTTTTCCCACGGTTTCACCGTGATGAGCCGAGCGTCAACCACTTGCACACTGGCCACTTGGTTCACCGGCGTTGGCGTGCCGTAATAATCCACCTTGATGCTGTCGAGCATCGCCGCGTTAGCCCGGCCGGTGCGGATCTTTTGCAAATCGCGTTTAAAGGCTTCGATCGCCTTTTTCATGCTTTCTTCAGCGTCGGAAACTATATCGTTGACCATGGCGCAACGCTACCACAGCACGGCCGCTGCGGTTGCGCTTCACTACTGAGAATTTACCGATGCTACGAAAATTGCGTGACTTTATCGTCGCTGACAATGGTCGTGCCGACCGGTTCGCCACACACCGCACGCCGAATGTTGCCGGGGTTGGTCATGTCGAACACCAACATCGGCATTTCGTTATCGCGGCATAGTGCGAAGGCGGTGGAGTCCATGACTTTGAGGTCTTGTTTGAGCGCATCGCCGAAGGTCACGGTGTTGTAGCGTTTGGCGTCGGCGTGTTTGCGTGGATCTTTGTCGTAGACGCCATCGACCTTGGTGGCTTTGAGTAGGATTTCGGCGCCGATTTCCATGGCGCGCAATGCGGCTGCGGTGTCGGTGGTGAAAAATGGATTACCAGTACCACCGCCGAAGATGACGATGCGGCCTTTTTCTAAATGGCGAATCGCACGGCGACGAATGTAGGGCTCGGCCAATTGCTGCATTTCGATGGCGGATTGCACGCGGGCCACGACACCGTGGCGTTCGATGGCTTCGCATAGCGACACCGCGTTCATCACGGTGGCCAACATGCCAACGTAATCGGCCGAGGCCCGATCCATGCCTTTGGCCGATTCGGAAACACCGCGAAAAATGTTACCACCGCCGACGACGACGGCAATTTGCACGCCGAGCTTCGCAGTGTCAGCGATTTCACGCGCTATGTCGTCGATGACTTTGGGGTTGATGCCGTAACCGGAGTCACCCATCAGGGCTTCGCCAGAAATTTTCAGCAGGATACGTTTGAATGCGGGTGTGCCGGAGGCGGCAGGCTCGCTCGACGAAATTGGGGGCGTCATGCGAAACGGGACACTAGCGCTGCCACCACCAGGTAGCAAAGCGCCGCAGTGACCAAAACGGCGCGATTGACGGTTCTTGTTGTCGCGGCCTGCGTGGCCTGGCGCGGGTGGCTGCTACTTCACTTTGAGCCGGCTGTTGCGGGCGTCATCACGCAACACGTTTCATCTTGACCACACAGGCCCGTTGGCGTTGCGCTGCATGCGACCATCGCCACGCTGGGAACACAGCGCCCACCGGCTTGCTGACAAGCTGGCGTAGTTGAACTTTTGGGGGCGTCAGACTTCACTGGACTACCAGCGTCCTGGGCTGGTCCCGCAGTTGGTAGGGTGGTTGGCTCACTTGTTACCGGTGCGGGACTTGACGTCGCTATGTGAGTTTGTTTCGAACCACACGAAGCCATCGTGGTTGCGGTGATGAACAAGATGACGACCCAGGCTATTTTTGATTTCATAACTGTAGTGCTTTCTCAGGCGAAGGTGCGGGTGCTCGGTTGCGGGCACAATACTACCAAACGCACGGCCGGCCGTTGGTTTTACCTGTCGGCGTTCGTCGCAATATTGGCGTGAATTGTCCAGGCGGCACCAACGCCCCAACGTCCAACGTAATTAGCGACGTTTGTACTTTTTGTACTCAATGATCCATGTTGCCAGGGGCAACGCTGGCAGTGCGCTCATGATCCAAAACGCTGCGTCGTGGGCAGCGCCGGGACGCGGCCGGTACACGCCGCCGCTGAAAATACAAAGGCCGAGGTAGGTCAACGCGATGAGTAGGCCACAAAGCCGCCAATACGTAAGGTTCACCAACGTTGTTGCCTTGGTGTGCGGGTCGGTCAGCTCGGCCGCCGCTGCGGCTTGGCCATCGAGCAGCGGTCGCCAACGCGGCAGCTCCCAGAGCAACAGCGCGACGACGCCTAGCAACATCAGCGTTACCACGGTGGCGGTAAACGGCACGGCGGTGCTCCACGTGAACGCCGTGATGGCCGTGATGATGGGCAAGGCGAGGGCGGCACCAGCGAGGGTGAAGCGCTGCGAAAATAGCAGGAATGCGACGAGCAATTGCAGCACCCCCACAAATTGATAGAACCAACCGGTAGCGAGAAATGCGTGGAGAAAATCGTGGAACCGGCTGTGATTGCTGCTGTCGGTAAACGGCTGAAGTAAGACTTTTTTGACGCCGGCAGGCAAGAACGCAAACGCCAAGAGTATGCGCAGGTTGATGACAACGAGGTGCGCTCCACGACGGCGACGCAAAGCGA
>JAGPDK010000173.1 GCA_018057605.1 Kofleriaceae bacterium
GAATACGCCTGTCCTTTCTGCGAAAAAGTTCGCCCAACGATGGACGAACTCAAGAAGAAATACGGCGACAAGATTCGCTACGTCTACAAACAATTCGTCGTGCATCCCGCCGTTGCTACCGCTCCATCGCTGGCGGTGTGCGCTGCCAACAAGCAAGGCAAGTTCCTGCAAATGGATAACGCGATGTGGGAAAAAGTTTACAAAACCCGCAATTTTGACAAAGACGCCGTCGCCGAAGCCGGTGGTGCGCCGCAAAAATGTTGGGATTCGCCGGCCGGATGCCCCGCCGTCGTTGCGTTGGCAACCGAGCTGCAACTCAATGTCGAAAAATTCAAAGCCGACATGAAGGGCGAATGCCAAGCTGCGCTGCAAAAAGGCATGGGCGACATGCAACGCCTCGGCGTAGGCGCAACGCCAGCGTTCTTCATCAATGGTCGCTTCTTGTCGGGTGCCCAGCCAATCGAAAACTTCACCACGCTTATCGACGAAGAATTGAAAAAGGCCGAAGACGCGGTGAGCAAAGGTACGCCTGCCGCCGAGTACTACCAACAAGCGGTGCTTACCAAGGGCCTCAAAGCTCTCGAAGTCAAGTAGCATCAAGCGCCACGACGCGTTGCTGTGTGCGGTTAGCCAACGCGTGCGTCACGCCGAGCACAGCGTTAACGTGCTAGCTTGCTGATTTGTAATGTCTCGAATTCCTGACCGCACGGCGGTTAACGTTCATTGGCTGGTGCGCTTGCGCTGGGCCCAAATTGCCGGCCAAGCGGCGACGGTTGCAGTCGCAAATTTTCTGCTAGGCGTCGCGTTACCGGTGGGCCTACTAGGCGGCCTGATTACCGTCGCGTTGGCGTCTAATATGTTCATTGAGTTGCGCTATGTCACTGGTACAACGGCGCAGCAGCGCGGCGTTGATGACTGGCAGATTGCAGTCATCATGGCGCTGGATATCACGCTGCTGACGGCGCTTCTGTATTTGACCGGTGGCCCGCATAATCCATTCGGTTCGCTCTATGTGGTGCAAATCGCATTGGCGGCGGTGGCCCTGCGTGCGCTGTGGACGTGGGCCTTGGTGGCCTTGTCGTTTGTTGGTTTTGGAATTTTGCTGCTCGATTTCCGACCGTTGGAAATGTCGGCGCAACTAACTACGATCGGTAGTTGGGTGGCCTTGGGGGTCGCCTCGGCGTTTGTGGTGTTGTTTTTGTTGCGGATCACGGCCGCCTTGTCACAGCGCGATCGCGAATTGGCCGACGCGCGCTATTTGGCGGCGCGGCAAGAGCGGTTGGCCTCGCTTGCAACCATGGCCGCAGGTGCGGCACATGAGCTATCAACGCCGCTAGGCACGGTCGCGCTAGCCGCCAAAGAATTGGAGCGCGCGCTGCAATCGCCCGAGCGTAACGTGCCAGCGGAAGACTTGGCGGCCGATGCACGTTTGATCCGCGAACAAGTTGGACGCTGTCGCGTCATTCTTGACCAAATGGCGCAAGGTGCGGGCACGGTCGGCGAGGGCTTGGCGACCTGCACCGTCCGTGAATTGATCGATGACATTTTGCTCGGCGTGCGGACGCGACCGCCCGTCGTTTTGCAAATCGCGGCCGAAGCCGCAGACACCACGGTGCAATTGCCACGCGTCGCAGTCGCGCAATCGCTGCGGTCGTTAGTTACCAACGGTCAAGATGCGTCGGTTGCGATTGCACCGAACGCACCGCCGAGCGTCGTGGTGCATGTTGCGCGTCGGCAAGGGCGCTTGGAAATTTGCATTGTCGACGACGGTGTTGGCATGCCGCAAGATGTGCTGGCCCGCGTTGGTGAGCCGTTTTTTACCACCAAGAGTCCTGGCCAAGGGATGGGGTTAGGCATGTTCTTGGCCCGGGCTGTAATTGAAGGCGTCGGAGGCTCGCTTGCGATGGAGTCGAGTGCCGACAAAGGCACGACCGCACGGGTTGAATTGCCGGTCGATGCGACGCGCGGACCCAAAAAAACGTGAAACGCCGCAACAAAGCCTTGCCCGATGGCAGGATCGCTGGCATCAAGCAGTTATGTCCGACGCGCACAAACCTTCGATTCTGATTGTCGACGACGATGAAGTGTATCGCACGCGGTTGGCGCGAGCTTTTGTGGATCGTGGCTACGAAGCGCGCGCAGCACAAGACTACGACAGTGCCGTGGCGTCGGCGTCGGCCGACTCGCCGGAGTTCGCGGTGGTCGATCTCAAAATGCCAGGCAAAAGTGGTTTGGAATTGATCCAAGCGCTGCGCGAAATTGATCCTGCAACCAAAACCGTGGTGCTTACCGGGTATGGCAGCATTGCCACCGCCATTGATGCCGTGCGGTTGGGCGCGACGTATTACTTGTCGAAACCTGCCGATGCTGACGATATCGTGGCGGCGTTTGCACGGGGAGAGTCGCCGCCCTTAACGCCGGCCGAAGCAGACTACAAAGCGCCGTCGTTAGCGCGCGCTGAGTGGGAACATATCAATCGGGTGCTGTCGGATTGTGGTGGCAACATCTCCGAAGCCGCGCGCCGGCTCGGCATCCATCGCCGTTCGTTGCAACGCAAATTGCAAAAATATCCACCGAACAAATAGCTGGTCGGAGTGAAGCGAGACGCGTGTCGCTTCACTCGTCCGAATTTCGGACGCTACGGCCGCACACTGCTGTTGGACCCGAGCAACAGCGGTGGCAGCTGACCCAGCGGTGATTGCCATGGCGAGGTCGGCAAGGTCTCCACTGGTAGCAGGCGTAACAAAGCCGGAATGGCGCGACCGCTGGTGACTAAGGCCATGTGGTTGAACTGCGACCGGACGTAAACATGCCGGGCCGACAAGGCCTTGGCTGGCCACGCATCGTAGGTCGCCGGCAACATATCAACGGTGAAGGTTTCGCTGATGTCGGTCGCCATTTCTTCGGTCCAACGCAGCGTATCGTCACCGACGGTGATCATGCGACGGTGTGGTCCGCCTTCGAACCATTCTTGAAACGCATCGTTTTCGCCGTAGAGCGCATCCAGCGCAATAATCGTGTCGAGCATCGGTGCATCCATCCACGCTTTGAGGGTGCGGAACGCGCCGCTGTGGCCCATGGCCACAATCGGGCCCGAGCCGCGCGGGCTGGCGGTTGCATGTTCCACGATTTGTAAAACTTCGACCAGATTGGGATAGTGAATAGCCTGCCGAACGCCGCTTGGGACTTCAACGGCGATAAACGTGGCGTTGGCGCCCGACATCGCAAATTGCTCGGGCAGTTGATATTTGAGCCAAGCCCCGTCGACGTTTATGTAATAACCGTGAGCATACAAAATCGTCGCTGCGCCGTCGGCATGATAGCCGGCCGGTCGCCACACATGGAGCGGCCCGTGTGGGCCATCGATCCGCCAATACGTGCCCGCTGCAACGGCATCTGTGATTGCCTGCTGCGCTGGCGATAGTGCGACGCCTGACCCCGCGCCGCCGCTGCCGAGCGCGCCCACCGTCGAAGCTTGCGGGCGTTTTTGGGCGGCGGCAAAATGCACTGCGGCGGCGACGCTGCCGACAATCAACGCAAGTGCACCGATGCGCGCCGCGGTGTGTCGCCAAACTTTCATCGTTTGCGTTCGGTGATCATCAAATGGTTGTGCTTGTTTAGATCGGGATATCCAAAGCGAAAGGGCAGCGGTCGCTTGGGCTGATTTTTCCACAGCTTGACGAATTCGCGTTTCATTTCTTTGGTGTCTTTATCGAAATACGGCGCTTCGAACGTGCCATAGGTGGTTTGGGTTAAGCCCGCTTGGGTGGCAAAGCTCGGCGGAAGCCCCGAGGCATCGGTGATCATCCACGTAATATTTTCCAGTAAGTATTTTCGAATGTTCGAAAAATCGTCGTACCAAAGTAAAAAGCTGGCAGCTTTGGTCATGGCCGCCACGTTACCTTTGCTGCGCAAATGTTTGAGAATTCGTGGGTCGGCGTTGGTGTGATTGTCGTCGAGGTTAATCACGATGTGCCGAAACACGCGCAAGGGCGCGGCGGGTTGGCTTTGCGGGCGATAGGTGATTTCAACCTTGTCGAACGGCGAATCTTGTTCGTACCAAAAGTGGCGATCGCGTTTGCGTCGTTGCGCTTGGGTTAGCGAGGCTTCAAATGCCGCGACGCGGGCGTTTAAGTCCGCATCGCTCAAGTAGCGGATACCACCATTGTCATCGAGATCGAAATATCGCAACGACACCGGTTCCATCTCATGGACGGCCAGGCCGGCGAGCGCAAACATCAAGGTGCCGGGAATCACGGAGTGCGAAGCCGCTTGGAGGCTCTTGGTGGTGCTGTGCGCTGAATTGTACAAGCGGCCAATATCATGGCCAATGGTGTTTAGATCGGTGGCGAATTGCCCGGGTTTCACGGTGTCGATGGCTCGCACGTCGCCTGGTGCTTCGAGTGAAATGGTGGTGATTTCCGTCGCGTCGGGAAATACCACCAGCGCTGTCGTGAGGTCGCCGCCACCAAATGGATACACCACGGTTTTGGGTGCGTCGGCCGGGCGCAAGGCAGCGATGAACGGGGTCGCTTTATTGGCCCAGGCTTTCTTGTATGATGCGTATTTTCGTTTCATGTCAGCGCAGTGTTGCGCAACTACGCGGGCGCGGAAGCGCGCATCAATGGGCCCATCATTGCCGCAGGCGCCGACTCGAAATAGTTCGCGCACTTGCGCCGCGTAATCGGTGCCAGGGGCTCCGGCCGCGGGCAACGGCCAACGCGTTGGCGCGATAACCACGGGTGCGGCGATGGGCTGGACCTTAGCTTTGGTTTTTTTCGCCGGTGTTGCAGGGGTAGGGCTAACCGGGACCGCCATCGGACCGCTGGATGGTGCTGGCTGCGCTGCCGCATGCACGGGCATGGCGAGGATACATAGGCTTAGGGCTAGCAGTCGTTTCACCACCAAACCATACGATGTTGGCCGCTAAAAATCTAAGTTTTCGCAGCTCAGGTTGATTCCGCGTTGAAGCCGCGATGGCTCAGCGCGGCCGAGGCCGCACCACGTCGCGATCGAGCACGGTTTTGCGGCCGTCCTGGGCGGCGACCCGAATTGCATCGTCGCACAGCGCACGCACATGTTCGGACAACATGTCGGCCACGCCGTCGCTGCAATTCATGCCACTGCGGTCGCGAATATATTTCTTCATTTTTGATACGACGATAAGCACCTCGCGATCAAAGCTGGCCGACAAGACTGGATTGTTGGTGCCGGCGGGTGTAGCCGAAGGCGATACCACCTGGCGCCGAATTTCCTGGTGTGTCGCCGGCGCAGCCGATGCTGTGGGCGTAGCCGCCACAAGGGTGCTTGGGGGGGCCGCGCGGACGGGGGCGCCGGTTGGTGAATCCGGTGTGGCCATCGGCGTCGCGGCCGCGAGCTCGGCTTGCCAGGCAGCGTGGGTCGGGGCCGTCGCTTCAACCGCCCACGCCTCGCGGTGCCGCAACACGGCGACATGGCTATCCCAACATGACACCGAGCAGAATACCAAGCGGGTGCGGTTTCGGTTGCACGTCGATACCGAGCATACCCAGTGCATGGTCGAAAAGCCGATGCCGCGTTTGCACGCACTACACTTGAGCCATTCATTCATGCCGCCGATGCTGGCACGGCACTGACAAAATTGCTTGGTTGCAGGTGGGTCACTTGCAGCCTGCGCTCATGTGGTGACGCTTAGCACTTGTAAATGAATTACTGATCCAATATTTGGGTCGAGCCACGACAATGGCAAGGCGCGAGGAAGGAGCATACCCGTCGGGCACTGATACCGGGACTGACGAGCAACGCGGCCAGTCGCGATGGATCGGCACAAAGCAGGGTCAGTAATGTATGCACAAGTCCTTAGGTCGGCCGTCGCATCAGCAACAGTAGCACGGCCAGGGCCGCAACGGCCGAGGCACCAGGCCCGCCGGTACTGCGACAGCTGCAGCCGGTGTCGTCGGTAATGACCGTCGAACAATCGGTTGCATTGGTGCCGGCGGCAACGTCGATGGTGATAGTTACGGGGACGGCGCGCGTGCCGGTGCCGATGTAACTATCGTCGACGACGTTGATGATCAACGAGTCGTTGCCGGCCTCGGCTCCGACCGCACAGACCCGCACCCGGCCGTCGGCGCGAACCGAAAACGTGGCGCGGCTGGGAGCTTTGAGGGTCTCAAAATGGTGGCGGTCAGACGTTGGATCGTTGATCACAATGGTGGTTTCGCCTCCGCTGCCACCGGCGACTGCAATCGCTGCCGCCGTTGGCGTTGGACCACGCGCCACCGTCGTTTGGGTAACGGCTTCGATCCAATCGATGATTTTGTCGGGCCGCACATAAATGCCACCCTCAGAACAATCGAACTGATTGGTGGCATAGCCACGCGAGGTGATGCCCGCGACAAACCGGCCGAAGCTGGTCTCCACGTACAGCGGGCCGCCCGAATCGCCAGGGCAGGTGTCGATGCCCATGCCGCCAGCGCCAAGTTCGCCTGCCGGTTTGGCGGCGGCGGCGCAGCCGGCGGACCGACTACAATCACCATCGGTGATGCGCGAGGCGGCCTCTTGCAATTGCGGTACGGATTGCAACCCATGTTGGTCGAGCGCGCCATACCCAACGAACGTTGCGGTGGCGCCGTTGACGATTTCAAACCTGGCCCAACCCGTTGCGATGGCACGTGGCGCATTGGTTGCTGGCGACGCTAGCACCAGCGCGGTGACATCGTAGGTGCTTTGCGAGTTAGGATATTCAATTCGCTGCACGACAGCGATCTTTTGCCCAGCGCTGGCGATCGACAAATCGTGCGACCCAATAATGACCGACGTTAAGGTGGTGTCGTTGCAGTGACCGGCGGTCAGCACCACGGTGGGCGCAACCAACACACCGGCGCACGCTGTCGCAGCTTGGCTGCCGCTGTCAAGAACGATGGCCGCGATGTCAGCGAACTTGCCGGCCGGCGCGTTGTGGCCGCCGATAACCGCACGGGTTGGCTGGTCGGCCAACGCCGCTGGGCGCACGCCAAGCATGGCTGCGCCGAGGGCCATGAGTGCGATGCAGCGACGGCGCATTGTTTAGGTGTACGCTACGCAGCGGCCTGGTGGCCAGCACCAAGTGCTTGCATGGCAGGTCGACGCCGTGTTGCTGTCGGAGTGATCACGTATAGTCGGCGGATGTTGCTCAAAATTCGTAAGCTGCGCGAAACTGCGGTGGTGCCGACCTACGGTACAGCGGCTGCGGCCGGGCTTGATTTGTCGGCTGATCTGCCTGCTGCCATCGTGCTTGCGCCCGGGGCCCGCGTCGGTGTTGGCACTGGCGTGGCATTGCAGCTGCCGGCCGGCTACGAAGCGCAAGTTCGCCCACGATCCGGGTTGGCGCGCGATCATGGCGTGACCGTGCTCAACGCACCTGGCACGATCGATGCGGACTATCGTGGTGAGGTCATCGTGTTGTTGGTGAATTTGGGTTCCGAGCCAATCGAAATTCGGAGCGGCATGCGCATTGCGCAAATGGTGATCGCGCCAGTTGCTCACGTGCACCTTGAGCTCGTTACTGAGCTATCTGAAACCGATCGCGGCGCTGGTGGATTTGGTTCGACCGGTCGGTAGTGAAGCGAGTTGTGGCTAGCCGAATGCGCGGCGGTTTTGCCTTCGCAGGCGGTTGATCTTCGGTGATTTGCCGCGTACATAGTCCCTCGCGAGCCAGCCTCGGTTCGCCTCAGGGAGTTCTGATGATTTCCCGCTACAGCCGCCCCAAGCTCGCTGACATTTGGTCCGATGCCACACGATTTGCACATTGGCTCGACATTGAACTCGCTGTTTGCAGTGAAATGGAAAAAGTTGGGCGGGTCCCAATCGGTACCGCGGCCACCGTCCGCGAACGTGCATTCGGCAAGTTGCGTGCTGAACGTATTTTGGAAATCGAAGCCACGACACGGCACGATGTCATCGCATTTTTGACTCACGTCGAAGAATTGGCCGGTGAGCCAGCGCGCTGGTTGCATCTGGGCATGACGTCGTCAGATGTGTTGGATTCTTGTCTAGCACTGCAAACTGTCACGGCGTTACGGATCATTCAAACCGAGGTGCAAGCGCTGTTAGCCGCGCTGGCTGATAGAGCGCGTGAACATGCTGCGACGCCGTGCATCGGCCGGTCGCACGGCATTCATGCCGAGCCCATTACCGTCGGTGTGGTGTTCGCGCGCTGGCACGCCGAAGTGGCTCGTAGCGCCGAACGCTTGGCCCGTGCGCTCGATGGCATTGCGGTAGGCAAAGTTGCGGGGGCGGTCGGGGTGTATGGTAACTTAGAACCTGGTTTTGAAACGGCCGCGTTAGCAACGTTGGGCTTGCGCCCCGAAACCGTTGCGACGCAAATTGTTGCGCGGGATCGCCACGCGGAGGTGTTCACGGCACTTGCCATGCTCGGCACGGCGATTGAACAAATCGCGCTTGGCGTTCGGCATTGGCAACGCACCGAAGTTGGCGAAGCCGAAGAAGGTTTTGGCGTTGGCCAAAAAGGATCATCGGCGATGCCGCACAAAAAAAATCCGATTCTGTCGGAAAACCTGTGTGGCTTGGCGCGCTTGTTGCGATCGTATGCGCAAGCCGGTTTTGAAAACGTGGCGCTGTGGCACGAACGCGATATTTCGCATTCTTCGGTCGAACGGGTCGCGATGCCCGATGCCACAATTCTGGCCGATTTCATGACGGCGCGCGCGACCGGCTTAGTAAAAGGCCTGGTGATTCATGCGGCCCGGATGCAGACCAACCTTGCACGCACCGGCGATTTATTCTTCTCCGAAGCGGTTTTGTTGGCGCTTATTGGCAAAGGGTTGGCGCGGCAAAAAGCCTATGAAATGGTGCAACGCTGTGCGATGGCGGCGATTAGCCAAGCCGCCGCGGCGGGCCATGTTGGGGCGCTGCCCGGTGAATTTCGCGCACGCCTCGGTGCCGATGCCGACATCGCAGCGCGTATGAGTGCAGCCGAACTCGATGCTTGTTTTGATTTGCAACATCATCTGCGCCACGTTCCGATGATGATTCACCGCGCCTTAGGAGCTGGGGTATGAACGCTGCGAATATCGTTAACCCGCAACGCCATGAAGCACTGCGTGCGCAACTGACCACGACACTCGATCACACGCCCTGGCATAGTTTCGCCGGCCGTGGCCCAGTGACGCGCTACGATGGCAAAGTGCGCGACTGTTTTATCGATGCCGCGCGGGGTGAACGCATCATCGTGGTGACCGATCGGCTCAGCGCGTTTGATGCCGTGGTTGGTACCATTCCAAGCAAAGGCCAAGTGCTCAACCAGATGGCCAAGTTTTGGTTCGACAAGACCGCCGACGTTGCGCCCAATCACATGGTTGACGTGCCCGACCCCAATGTCATGATCGCACGCGAAGTGCGACCGCTCGCCGTTGAATTGGTCATGCGCTCGTACTTGACCGGGGTAACCTCAACGTCAATTTGGCAAGCTTACGAAGGCGGCGCGCGGAGCTTTTGCGGTCATGCGCTGCCGGATGGGATGCAGAAAAACGACGCGTTGCCTGCTCCGATCCTTACGCCTTCAACCAAAGCGGCCAAAGGTGGTCACGACATTTCGGTGTCGCGCGCCGAATTGTTAGCCATGGGGCAGGTTGATGCGGGTGAGTTTGATCGTGCTAGTGAGATCGCGCATCGACTGTTTGCCGTTGGCCAGGCCTACGCGGCAACCCGCGGACTTATTTTGGCTGACACCAAGTATGAAATGGGCGTGGACGGCAACGGCCAGATTGTTGTGATCGACGAAATTCATACGCCCGATTCGTCGCGTTACTGGTTTGCGCAAGACTACCAAGCCCGCCTTGCCGCAGGGCAAGAACCCCGCAGCTTTGACAAAGAAGTAGTGCGTCGCTATTTACGTGAAACCGCCAAGTGGACCGGG
>JAGPDK010000174.1 GCA_018057605.1 Kofleriaceae bacterium
GGTCAATTTATCAACGGCATGCACCGGCGGCGCCGCGCCGTTGATGAGGTGCGCAATAGCACTGAGTACGGAGCGTTGCCGTGCGAGCAGGCCTTGACCTTCGAAAGAGGTCGAAACGACATCGATGGTGAAATGGCCGCCGCCGCCGTTCACGGTCACCACGGCATCGGCCATCTTGGCGCGGATGGCGGTGGTAATGGCTTCAGGAATCGAGCCTACAAAGTTGGTAGCATGATCAGACATTGGCCAACTCTGCGACGAACTGGTGCGGTTGGCAAGCGGCGAAGTACGGAAGCGGCCAAGCGCTGCGCCGCATCCGTCACGCCGGCAATACACGCGCCGAGCGGTTGGCGGCGCGCAGCGCGTTGCGGTACGGTTGCGCCATGCCGACGAGCTTTCACCGTCTATTTATTGCTAATCGTGGTGAAGTGGCGGTGCGAGTTGCGCGCGCCTGCGATGCGATGGGCATCGTGCCAGTTTTCGGCGTCAGCGAAGCCGACCGCGATGCGCCGTACACCCGCAATCGCGAAACCGTGCTGCTTGGGCCGGCGCGCTCGGCGCAAAGTTATCTCGATGTTGAACGCGTGGTGCAAGCGGCGGTGCAGGCGCGGTGCACGGCGTTGCATCCCGGCTGGGGATTTTTGTCGGAAAATCCGTTGCTGGCTACACTTTGCGCGCAGCACGGCGTGACGTTTATTGGGCCGCCCCCGGCTGTCACGGCGTTGATGGGGTCTAAAACCAAAGCCAAGCGCGCGATGAAGGCGGCTGGCATGCATGTGATTCCTGGCAGCGATGGCCCGTTGACCGATGCCGCCGAAGCTCGTCGGATCGCCGATGAAACCGGCTATCCAGTGTTGTTCAAAGCGGAAAATGGCGGGGGCGGTCGTGGCATGCGGATCGCGCGTAGTGGTGGCGAGGTCGAAAGTGCATTTGCTGATGCCCAAAACGAAGCGCGCGCAGCTTTTGGTGGCGACCGCGTCTACCTAGAAAAGTTGATCGAAGGTGGCCGCCACATCGAGATTCAAGTGTTCGCCGATCGCTACGGCAATGCCGTACATTTTGGTGATCGCGATTGCTCGGTGCAGCGCAATCATCAAAAGCTCGTCGAAGAAAGTCCATCGCCGGTGATTTCCGACGCTCAGCGTCAGGACACCTGCGAAACTGCGGCCCGCGCCGCCGCACGCGTTGGCTACGTTGGCGCTGGCACCATGGAGTTACTGCTCGATCCCGCCACCAATGTATTGCGCTTCATGGAAATGAACTGTCGCCTGCAAGTGGAACACACCGTCAGCGAACAGCGCTCGGGCGTGGATCTGGTCAAATTGCAGATCGAAGTTGCTGCCGGGCGAGCGTTGCCGTTTGCCCAACCCGACATTCAATTCAACGGCCACACCATCGAGTGTCGCATCAACGCCGAAGATCCAACCGCGAATTTTGCCCCGGCTCCAGGCAAAATCACCCGCTGGGCGTTGCCGCACATTGCCGACGCACCCGTCGGTGCGATTCGCGTCGACACCCACGTCGAGCAAGGCTACGTTGTGCCGCCGCACTACGATAGCTTGATCTGCAAAGTCATCGCGTCGGGAGTTGATCGCAACCAAGCCATTGAACGCATGATCGCAGCGTTGTCGTCGATGGTGTGCGAAGGCGTGCCGACCACCATCCCGATGCACCTGGCGATTTTGCGCTCCGACGATTTCCGGACCAACCACTATGACACCCGCGCGATTCCAGGCTGGTCTAGTTCAAGTCACTAACCCGCATCGCTTGCACATATCTCCAAAGCTGCTGGACGGTCTCGCGCCCTGCGTTCGCTCGTGCGCGACTGCCGCGCGTCACACCAAATCGTCAATGCACCGCGTGTAGTCGATCGGTCCGCCCACCCATTTTGATGCGTTGGTGTTGGCGGTGATGGCGAGGGCGGCATGGGCATCGTGTAACGCTGGGAGGCCATGTTGCGCGCTGCCGTTATTCGGCGTTGGGCGGGCTGGTTGTGCGTCGATGAGGCGGTTGCGGTGGTCGAAAAAGTTCCAGCCATGCGCACCATTTGCTTCGACCCGACAGCCGCCTTCATGCAGCAGCGTATGGTGGGTACTGCACAACAGCATGAGATTCGCCAACTCGGTTTTTCCGCCGTTGGCCCAGTGCTTAATGTGGTGGCCGTCGACATAGCGGCTGTGGGTGCAACCCGGAAATCGGCACGTGCGATCGCGCAGCCGCAATGCGCGATTGATGGCGGCCGGAATCGTCCGGGTTTTGCGGCCAATGGACAGCGGCTGGCCGTGCAGATCAACGTGCGCAACCACCACGCCGGCCATCTCCCCGGTCCCGTGTGCTTGATCATACGCCTGCACGTTCTGGTACGAACGGCATAAGGTGTCCAGCTGCGACGCTGGCATACGTTTAGCGCACGCGATCCAAACAGCTTCCTTGTCCGCCGTCGCCACTCGCGAAATCGCCCGAGCTTGCGAATACGACATAGCGCCACGTCGCAATTCCTCGTCGACCAGTGTCTATTCCGCCAGCTTACGTGCAACCCGCACTCGCTCACGTGCTGTGCGTAAATCCCAGCCAACCCGCCATGCCAACCAATGTGCACACGATAGCGCGCCTTGCACATGCCAGCCCGAGGCACTATCGCATTCACGAATTGCCGTTAACAACCGATGCATCGCTGCGTCGATATGCGCTGACATTTCAGCGATTTGCTCCCCCAGCGCATCAACATCAAGTGGCCCTTTCACCTTTGCCCCATTTTCAATAGCAGCTTTATACCACCAACTTTTTTGACCCTGTGATTCGCGCACTGCGCCGCGAACTCGCGATGGAACAAAAGAAATTCACCAGCGCCGCTTATCGGTCCGCGCCGCGAACATGACAGCCTTGCAGTCGCATTTTGCGAGCTACTCGTAGGTTCTGCGATCTGTCGCTGGAGAATCACGTCAACATACATCGAAAAAGATATTCATGTCTACTCAAAGAATTAGAGTCCGAAATCCGGACATACAACCGTGGCCTCCGCCGATGCTGCGATCCCAGTCGGCGCAGTCGCATCGAAACTATCGCCAATTCAAGTTCGATGTGCACCGCCGACCCTCCCGCCGATCGCGCACTGAAGCACCACGCCAGCCTTCGCTATCAATCCCACAATCCACCCGCGACGCGACGGCGACGCAGCAGGCTACGCGCGAGCACCAACCTCCGCAGCCGCGCGGCCAGCCGCAGCGCCTTCGTTCAAGCGCCACCTCGCTCCCTCCGGAGCCGCTGGGAGCCGACCGTTCACCCACCCGTTCGTCCACCCACCGTCCACCCACCGTCGCTCGCGCTACTGCTCTTCGCGTGCATTGGGCGGCGGTTTGAGCCCGTACTTTTCCATCTTATAAATCAGCGCCCGCCGCGAAATCCCTAACGCCTTCGCTGCGCGGGTTTGGTTGTTGCCGACCGCTTCAAGCGCGCGCTGCAAGGCGTTGCGTTCAACTGCCCCGAGTTGATCGCGCATGCCACCGTCGGGCCCGGTCGCGGCGGTCCAGCTGCCTGCTCGTAAGCCTGCTTCTTTGACGCGTTCAGGCAAATCGGCCGCGGTAACAACGCCTTCGGTTTGTAACACCACCGCGCGTTCGATGGCATTGCGCAGCTCGCGAACGTTGCCTGGCCAATCGTGGGCAAGCAGGGCCGCTTTCGCATCGTCCGATAACCGGACATCTGCCATCGAGGCACCAGCCGCTGAATTGCCAACGCTGCGCAAGAAATGTTCGGCTAGCGGCAGGATTTCATCGCTGCGATCGCGCAGCGGCGGGACCGCTACGGTGAAGGCTGAAATTCGAAAGTACAAATCTTCGCGAAATCGCCCGGCTTTGACTTCAACTTCAAGATCACGATGCGTTGCGGCAACCACCCGGGTGTCAACCGTGATTTCTTCGGTGCCACCCACCCGTGTTATTTTTTTGGATTCGAGCACGCGTAACAACTTGGCTTGCAAGTTGAGGGGAAACTCGCCGATTTCGTCAAGGAACAGCGTGCCGCCGCTGGCTGCTTCAAAAAATCCAATTTTGCGGCGATCGGCACCGGTAAACGAGCCGCGCTCGTGGCCAAATAATTCACTTTCTAACAGCGTTTCCGGCAAAGACGCACAATTGAGTTTTACGAATGGTCGATCTTTGCGCGTACTCGGGCCGGTGGCGATCGCTTCGGCCACAAGTTCTTTGCCAACGCCGGTTTCGCCAAGGATCAACACCGTAATCGGTGATTCGGCAACCCGCTCAACCAGGGCGTACACATTGCGCATCACTGGCGAAATCAAGACGGCGGCCGTGGTCGGCGGTTCGTTGCTGTCGGGGTTGGTCGCGATCCTTTTTGGGCTGCGCACCAAGCGCAACGCGGCCCGGGCCCGGTCCATAATTGCGTCGACACTCACACCTTCGGTAGGCGCGGTTGCCACCCCAGCCCGCATCATCGCGTTGCCTTGCGCTGCCGCATCTGCGAGCCGGGTCAATAAATCAATGGCACTGGTTTGGCTCAGTTC
Organism: Kofleriaceae bacterium; assembly: GCA_018057605.1. Lineage (GTDB taxonomy): Bacteria > Myxococcota_A > Polyangia > Haliangiales > Haliangiaceae > JABFXX01. The sequence continues at coordinate 4,523 of JAGPDK010000174.1, forward strand.
GGGCAGCAAGATGGCGTAGTTGTCGCCGCCATAGTCGGCCATCAAGTCCATATCGCGCAGGGCGCGGGCAATGGCTTCAACCCCGGCATCGGGGCCCGATACGCTCAGTGCAGCTACCGAGACCGGGCGTTGATAACGGCGGGCCCGGTCGATTTCTGCGCGCAATCGAGTTTCAAAAGCTTCGGCGTCGACAATCGCCGTGCCTCGGCGCAGCGTGGATTGGGCACTGACCACCATGACCACCGGTCCAACCGTGATGGCATCGCCCGATCGCACTTCGACTTCGTGGCTGATTTTACTGCCATTGACCTGCGTGCCATTGCGGCTTTCCAGATCCGCGACGAACACCCGGTCGCCCCGGCGCACAATCTTGGCATGCAGCCGCGAGACTTTTTCATGATCGGCAACGATCGTGGCTTGCCGTGATCTGCCGATGGTCACCTCGGTATCGCCGTCGAGCCGCACGACCTGCGACTTATCGGTGCCCTCTTGGTGGGCGATCAGAAGAATGGAGGTGGCCCCGGGTTGGGTCCACACCACCGACATCGTAAGTCCGTCAATTGTGAATTCAGTGCTCATGGGATGTACAAGTTCTGCACAGTGCACCAAGAAGTGCACAGTGGTCGCTGCTAAGTTGGTTAACCATGGTCGATAAAGCTTGGTATTTTCATTGCATAGGCTACCTAGATAGAAAGCGATGAAGCCCACACACCATACTACACTGCACCATGCACGTAGCGTGCTTGGAGTGATCGCACGTGTGGCTTTGTTGATTGGTGCGGGCGTCGGCGGCGCAGCCTGCGGGGCGTCACCGCCTGGGACGCCCGATGCCGCTGGTGACGCCACGACGGTGAAGCCAGGGCTTACGATCGCCTGGCATTTATCGCAGCCGTTGCCGTACCTGGGGACCGATCGCGAATTGCTTCAAGTGAAGCTGCGCATGAAAACGTTACGCATGGTGGGTGATACCGCGCCCGACGATGTTCGCACCACCAAGGAACAGTTTGATCTGAAATGGAAAACCACCAGCGAACCGGATCCTACCCAGTTTGAAAAAGCGCCAATTGGTAACTACACCTCGGTTAAAACTCGGCTTGATGGCGATGCGGCGGCTTCGTTTGAACTAGAGGGCCGCGCGTTGGTGAATGGAATTTGGTATCCATTCGAGATTGAAGATTCTCAGGTGTATTCACAAACCTTGCCGATTGCCGTCACGTTGGATCCGGATCATGGCCAACTCGTGCACATCACGGCGAATGTCAAAGCGGTGATCGACACCGTCGATTTTTCGTTGTTTCAAAATGACCAAGGCAAGCTGGAACTGCGCAGCGGCCCCGAACTCGACAAGGTCCGCGCGTTGATGATCAACACGTTTAGTATCACCCAACAGTAGGCCGTAGGCGCGGCCTCTCGGTGGACGCCGCACATGGTGCTGCCGCTGGCGGTTACGCTTTGGCGACGGCGTCGTGCCAGCGCGCAATATGTGCGGCGGCCGCGGCGCGATCAAGGCTTGGCGTGAAGCGTTGTTGTTCGCGCCACGCAGCGCGGATTTCTTCGGGCTTTTGCCATATGCCAACACCCAAGCCAGCCAAAAATGCCGCGCCCATCGCGGTGCTCTCGACGATTTGCGGTCGGGAAATTTCGACACCAAGCACATCGCTTTGAAACTGCATCAGCAAGTTGTTGGCTGCAGCCCCGCCGTCCACTTTGAGGACGGTGAGGGCCCGTCCGGAATCGCGCTCCATGGCGCGCAAGATATCGACATTTTGCAACGCAATGCCTTCCAGCACCGCCCGCGCAATGTGGGCCCGCGTAGTGCCACGGGTCAGGCCGGTGATAATCCCTCGGGCTTCGGGCCGCCAATGGGGCGCACCCAGCCCGGCAAAAGCCGGCACCACGACGACACCGCCTGAATCGGGCACCGATGCGGCGAGCGCTTCCACTTCTGCTGCCGATGAGAAAAAGCCCAGGCCATCGCGCATCCATTGCACGGCAGCGCCAGCGATGAAGGCTGAACCCTCAAGGGCGTAGCGCAGCTCACCGCTGCCCAGTTGCCAAGCCACCGTGGTCAACAAGCCACTGGTCGACGCGACCGGCGTATCGCCGGTGTTCATTAAAATGAACGCGCCGGTGCCATACGTGCACTTGGCGGCGCCAGCTTCAAAACACGCTTGACCAAACAGCGCTGCTTGCTGATCGCCTGCGATACCTGCGATTGGGATGCCATCGGGCAGCCCCGGTACGTTGCGCGTGGTTTCGCAAACTCCCGACGACGGAATCACGGTTGGCAAAATACTGCGGGGTACGTCGAACAATGCCAGCATTTCGTCTGACCACGTCCGGCTATGTAGATCGAGCAGCAAGGTACGGGACGCGTTGGTGACATCGGTGACGTGGCCGTGGCCTGCCGATAATTGCCAAACTAAAAAACTATCGACGGTGCCGAACGCAAGGTCGCCGGCCATCGCTCGGCTGCGTAAGCCGGCGTGGTCGAGCATCCAGCGCACTTTGGTCGCCGAAAAATAAGGGTCGAGCGTGAGCCCGGTACATTGCCGAACCCGGGCTTCATGGCCGGCGGCTTTGAGCGTGGCACAGGCGTCGCTGGTGCGGCGATCCTGCCACACGATGGCATTGTGCACGGGCGCTCCGGTGCGGCGATCCCACAGCAACGACGTTTCGCGTTGATTGGTGATGCCGATCGCTGCAATCGACGACGGTGCGATCGCACTGACGCTCAGCGCGGTGGCCAGCGCGCTGAGCACCGAATTCCAAATGTCATTCGGATCATGTTCGACCCAGCCTGGCTGCGGGTAGATCTGTCGATATTCTTGATAGCCGCGGCCCTTCACCGACAGTTTTTCGTCGATGACGAGCACCGTGGTACCGGTCGTGCCTTGATCAATTGCGAGGACATGGCGCATGGCGAGTAACCTACCAGGCCATGGCCGCGCTCGCTAGTCGCTGTGCCCACGCGGCGCCGCACGGAGATAAGCACGGCGATCACGCTTGAGGCCGTTGCCGTTCAAATATGCGCGTCGAAAAATTGGCAACATTCCGCTACGACATCATCGCGTTCAACATCGACGGCAATTAAGTGATAACTGTGCTGCAAGATGCGCAGGCGTTGGGCGTGGCCAGCCGAGGCAATCCGCATGGCGCACGCAAGGGGCGCGGTGTGGTCCTGTTGCGAGTGAATCACCATCAACGGGGCGCGAATCGATTCAAGTTCGCCATCGACGACTCGCATGAACGCGCTCAGTTGGGCCAAGCCTTTGGTTGAGATCCGTTTATAGCCAGGCTCGTCGCCTTTAACTACAGCGTCGCGAACATCGACGCCGCCCACTTTCGGGATCCACGGCACCCGCTGCAGCCAGCCTCCGGGCCCGGTGAGGCGCGCAACCCGCCCGCTGAGCCCTTCGAGCCACAGCGGGGCGGCTAATGACACTACCGCGGCTACATCATCACGTTTGGCTGCCAGATGCAGCGCCAACAAGCCCCCGAGCGACTGCCCGACCACCGCGACGTGGCGGTGCTGGGCCGCGAGTTGGGTGAATGCGTCCTCTACGCATGCTGCCCAGTCCTGCCAGGTCACGGCATCGAGATCCGCAGGCTTGGTGCCATGGCCAGGCAGAGTTGGCGTAACCACCGGATGGCCTCGGCCAGCGAGCTGGGCGGCTAAGTATTGTACGGAGTAGGGTGTGCTGGTGAAGCCGTGAATAACCACCACGGCAACCTGGTTTGGCGTGGCGGCTTGCCCCCGATCTGCGGCCCTAAGCATAGATAGTCGCGTTATCACAGCGCAGCTTACATTGACAGATGGAGAATACGGCGATTAGATCTAGGGTGAGTTCCTAAAAAACCATGAGCGAGTGGAAAACACGGATCACCAAAATCTCCGAGGTCAAACCTAAGGTTGACGGCGGCGATGCGTGTTTGGTGCTCATCTATCCGGGCGGCCCGGATATGGGCAAACGATTTCCGTTGTCGCGCAACGAGATCGTGTTGGGCCGCGGCGCGGATTGTGACATTCAAGTTGATAAAGATTCGGTGTCGCGCCGCCACGCCCGGGTGTTTCGCACTGGCGATACCTGGAACATCGAAGACATGCAGTCGACCAATGGTTCGTATGTCAACGACAAGCCGGTAACAGTTGCGGGCTTGCGTGACAGTGACTTGGTGAAAATCGGCGCCGCAATTTTCAAATTCCTCGCTGGCAACGGCATCGAAGCGTCGTATCACGAAGAAATTCACAAGATGATGATTATGGATGCGCTTACCGGTGCCCATAACAAACGCTATTTTTTAGAATTCCTCGAACGCGAAATCGCGCGCTGCTCGCGTTACCGTCGGTCGTTATCGTTGCTGATGTTCGACATTGATCATTTTAAGCAAATTAACGATCGCCACGGTCACCTCACCGGTGACTATGTGTTGCGTGAAATGTCACGGCGCTTGTTGGTGCGGATTCGCCGCGAAGAACTGCTGGCCCGTTACGGCGGCGAAGAGTTTGCCTGCGTCTTGCCCGAAACCGATTTGGTCGGCGCGCGGATCTTTGCCGAACAAGTGCGCCGCATTGTGGCGGAAACACCATTCGAGTACGAAGGCGACACCATCTCGGTAACGGTTTCGATCGGGCTGCACACCGCCGAAGGCGAAGAGATCGATCCGACGCAATTTATCAAGTTTGCCGACGAGAACCTGTATCGCGCGAAGAACTCCGGCCGCAATCGCGTGGTTGGTTAACGCTGCAGCGGTCGTGGCGATTCGCGCTGACCGCTTTTATTGCAGCAGGCAAACTTTGGCCGAGCCGGCCGGGTTGAGCGTGCTTTTGGCGACGCAGTTGTAGCCGTCGCGGCAGTCGCTTGCATCAGCGCATTCAAGTACACAGATGCCGCCGTTTTCTTGAATACATGCCGCGCCGTCCGGGCAATCGGCTTGGGCCGTGCAGTCTTTGGCGCAACTGCCGTCTGGGAAATCGGCGTCAACCACACACTTGGAGCCATCGGCGCAACTACCGGAAGGGCCGCCGCTGGTGACGCAGGCACCGCCGATGACCTTGCCTTCTTTGCCGACGTCTGAAGTGCCACCACATGCGAGCGTAAAGGAGATCAGCGCTAGTGCAATTATGTTAAGCATTGCCTCATCGTTGCATTTTTTCATTTTGGACGCGAGTCGAATTTACCGACGACGATTCGCCTACATCGGTGACGTTGCAGCATTACGCGGTACTTGATCACATTGTGCAAAAAACGCACAACGCGTGAGGTGTTCGAGTTGTTGCGCTGCTTGCTACGCCGACGTGGATTGCGCTTCGCTCAGGGCTTTGTGGCGGTTGGTGGCACCCTGGTGGAAGCGGCGCCACGCCAGGATTTC